>CALRPK020000054.1:0-7878 GCA_943370015.1 Paracoccus haematequi | reverse complement strand
GTGCCGGATAGCCTTGCGCCCGATGGGCTGCTGCAGCTTTTGACCACGGATTACAAATTCGCGGTCAGCTTCGTCATCCTGATCATCGTGCTGTTGGTGATGCCCACAGGTCTGTTCAAGGGGAAATCGGTATGACCCGCAACCTGCTTTTGTTCGCAGGGGTTGCCCTGCTTTTCGTGCTGACCGGCTTTATCCAGTCATGGAACCTGTCCCTGTCGATCCTGAACATGGCGCTTTTGTCGGCGATCATGGCGATGGGGGTGAACATGCAATGGGGCTATGCAGGTCTCTTCAACACCGGGATCATGGGCTTTACCGCCATGGGTGGTCTGGCGGTGGTGCTGATCTCCTCGCGCCCCGTCCCCGTGGGATGGGAGGCTGGGGGAACCGGCATCCTGATGGGTCTAGTCTTGGGCGTGGTGACCATCGCCGCTGCCGTCTATGCCAGCCGCACCCTGCCCAAGGGCCGCAAGCGCAACCTGATCGTGGCGTTGATCCTTGTCGGCGGTTTCGTGATCTACCGCGCCGTGCTGGACCCCGCCGTCACGGCGGTTGAGGCGAATGATCCCGCAACCTTTGGCAATATCGGCGGTTTGGGCCTGCCCTCGCTGATCGCATGGCCGGTAGGGGGCATCCTTGCCGGGATCGCCGCTTGGGCCATCGGCAAGACGGCGCTGGGGCTACGGTCGGATTATCTGGCCATTGCCACCTTGGGCATTGCCGAGATCATCGTGGCGGTGCTGAAGAACGAGGATTGGCTGACGCGCGGCGTCAAGAACATCACCCAACTGCCCCGCCCTTGGCCGGTGCCGATGGAGGTGGACTTGCAGCAAAGCGAAAGCTTCCTCGGCTGGGCGCAAAGCGTTAGCGCTGATCCGGTCACCATGTCGACGATCCTTGTCAAACTGCTCTATGCCTGCCTTTTCGGGTTGGTGCTGGTGGTGATCGTCTGGGCGTCGGAGCGCATGCTGAACAGCCCTTGGGGCCGCATGATGCGCGCCATCCGCGACAATGAAGTGTCCGCCGCTGCCATGGGCAAGGACGTCACCCGCCGTCATTTGCAAGTCTTTATCATCGGCTCCGCCATCGTCGGTGTCGCGGGCGCGATGATGACCACGATGGACGGGCAATTGACTCCATCCAGCTATAACCCGCTGCGCTATACCTTCCTGATCTGGGTGATGGTGGTCGTGGGCGGGTCGGGCAACAACTGGGGCTCGGTCCTCGGGGCACTGCTGATCGGTTGGCTGTGGCTGATCGTCGAAAGCCTTGGCCCCGCCGTGATGGGCGGCATTACAGCGGGCATGTCGGATGGCTGGCTGAAAACCCACCTGATCGACTCGGCCCAACACATGCGGCTGTTGACGCTGGGGGTGATCCTTCTGCTGGTGCTTCGGTTCAGCCCGCGAGGATTGATCCCGGAAAAGTAAGGGCCCTGCCCGCGCAATAACAAAAGGGGCGGTCCGCTGGACCGCCCCTTTTGCTTGCCAAAGCCTGCTCGCGCCTTACAGCGCGCGCACCCGGCGCACGAAGCCGGACATGGCCTCGTCCATTTCCGCCGTGGCGCGTTCAACCTGCTGCATGCCGCCCAACACGTCATTGGCCGCTGTCGCTGCCTCGGTTGAGGCGCTGTGGACCTGCACCAAAGAGGATGAGGCAAAGCTGACCCGGCTGGCCGTCTGCGCCATGCGTTCGGCGATATCGCGCGTGACATCGCCCTGCTGGCCTGCCGCAACCGAAATCCCGCGCGCCTGATCGTTGACCTGATCAATCCGTTCGGAAATCCCCCGGATCGCATCGGCATTGCGTCCCACGGCTGACAGCACTTGCCGCACCTCGGATGCGATTTCTTCGGTCGAGTCCGTCGTGCGGGCGGCGAGTTTGCGGATCTCGGCGGCCACCACGGCAAAGCCGCGCCCTGCGGCCCCGGCATGGGACGCTTCAATCGCGGCGTTCAGCGACAGCAGGTTGGTCTGGTTCGCCACATCGTTGATCAGCGTCACGATGTCGGTGATGCGCGTCGCCACCAGTTCCAGTTCCGCCAACATCTGCCGCGCCAAATCAGCCCGCTCTGCCGCGCCTTCGACAAGGTCCGAAGTCTGGACGATGCCCTGCACCACATTGCGGATCGACGTGGACAACTCTTCGACCGCAGACGCGACGCTGGTGACATCGCCGGTCATATGCTCGGCGCTGGTCATCACCGCTTGGGTTTGGCGGCTGGTCTGTTCGGCAGTGGTGGCCATGGTCTCTGCCGCCCCCCGCGCCTGTTCCGAGGCCGAGCGCAACAGATCAATGGCCGAGGCCGCCTGAACCTTCATCTCTTCGCCCAAGCGCTGGATCGGGCGCAGCAGCCATTTTGCCAGCACCAGACCAAAAAGCAGAATGCCCCCTGCCGCAATGCCAACCGCTGTAAACGACTGTTTCCGCGCCGCTATGGATGTTGCAAGGGCTTCGCTTTCCGCAACTTGGCTTACGATGCGCCAAGACACGCCTTGCAATTGCAGCGGGCGAAAGGCGGCGATCACTGGCGTTCCCAAATGGTCCGACATTCGGACCACGCCCATTCCCTTGTCGACGACGACTTTCATCAGGTCACCGTCGATGACGGTGCCCACCTTCAAATTCTCGCCAAAGCGCGGAATGGAGCGCAAGCGTCGGTCCAGCCCGATGATATAGGTGTCTGACGTCCGTAGCCGATCCGCGCTGGCGCCTAAAAGCTTGTTGGCAAAATCCAGCGGCAACTGGAACGCCAGAATGCCCCCGAACTCTTTGGCATCGAACACTGGCACAAGGATGAAAGCCGCCTGTTCGTTGTAAGATGGCGCGTAGGGTTCGAAGTCGGTCAGAATATAAGGAATCGTCGCGCCCTTGTCGGCGATCATCCGTTTCACAGCCGCGCCGAAGGCCGATTTGGCAAAGGGACCTGTCAGCAACGACGTGCCAAAATCGGTCTCCTTCTCGACGCTATAGACAATCCGCCCCTCAACCGGATCGATCAGGAACAGGTCGTAAAAGCCGAATTCTTCTTTGAAGCGGCGCAAGATTGGGTGGTTCGCCCGGTGCAGCGATGAATAGGCGCTGCCATCCGGGGACACGTCCAGCTTGTCCTTGTCGCCCAAGGGTTCCGGGTTGGACAGGATGAAAATCTGCTGCAGCCGTTTGGCCACGTCGTCCAAACCTCCGATCCATGTTTGGGCGGCATCAGGTGCCGCGCCTGCGGTCATTTTCGCTTGCTCTTCATAGCGCTTTGCCAAAGCGGCATCATCGACGACCAAATCAGCCTTTTCGACAATGTCACCGGCTGTCCGACCCAAGGCGCGCAACGCGCCTGCGGTTTCGGGTCGCTCTGCCAAAGTCTTTGACAGTTGGATCACCTGAAGGAAGTACTGCTCGACCGCCTGCCCCTTGAGGTCGATCTGCGTCTGCATCGACGCCTCGGCCGCCGCGTAGGCGAACGTACCAAGCCGATCAATCTCGATCTTGGCGATCACGCCCAAGGGCACCAATCCCGCCAGCAGCAAGGCCAGCACCACTTTCCATCTGAACCGCATTCCCACATCCCTTTTCTTGACCGGGCCATAGGATGGCCACAGCTCTGCGCGCCCTGCGTCGCTGCGCAAACCAGAGTGGCTTTCGGCAAAACGATATCGCGCTTACCCCTATACGGCTGCACAGGGGCAGGGCTTTAGCGGACAAAGGGCGGGGTCATGCGACCTGTTCGGGTGGGGTTTGGATTTTGCGACATGTTTCTGTCGCGGAATGGCGGGCCATTTGGCCCGCTCTGCCGCCAATCTGCCGCTGATCACTGCAAGGGAGTCGCCTGCACATGAAAACCCATACCCGCGTGCTTGTCATCGGCGGCGGCGTCGTCGGCTGTTCTGTCCTTTACCACCTGACCAAGCTGGGCTGGTCGGATGTGATGCTGGTGGAACGGTCGGAACTCACCTCCGGCTCTACGTGGCACGCGGCGGGGGGCTTTCACACCCTGAACGGCGACACCAACATGGCGGCGCTGCAGGGCTATACCATCCGCCTCTATAAGGAACTTGAGGCGATCACCGGCATGTCATGCGGTCTGCACCACGTGGGCGGGATCACGCTGGCCGACAATGCCGCGCGGTTCGAGCAGTTGAAAGCCGAACGCGCCAAGCATCGCTACATGGGGCTGGATACGGAAATCCTCGGGCCCGAGGAAATCGCCAAGCTGACCGATGGCATGGTGAACCTTGAGGGCATCGTGGGCGCTTTGTACGATCCCTTGGACGGCCACCTTGACCCCTCGGGCACCACCCATGCCTATGCCAAAGCCGCGCGCATGGGCGGGGCAGAGATCGTGCTGCACAACCGCGTCTTGGAAACCAACCCGCGCGCCGATGGCTCGTGGGAGGTGGTGACCGAAAAAGGCACCATCATCGCCGAACATCTTGTCAACGCAGGTGGCCTTTGGGCACGCGAAATCGGCGCAATGGCAGGGGTTTACCTGCCGCTTCTGCCAATGGCGCACCAATATCTGGTCACCGACGACATCCCCGAAATCATGGACATCTTGAAATCGGGCCGCGAATTCCCGCATGTGATGGACCCGGGCGGCGAAAGCTACCTGCGCCAAGAGGGCCGGGGCCTCTGCATCGGCTTCTACGAAAAACCCTGTGAGCCTTGGGCCGTCGATGGCACGCCTTGGACCTTTGGCCATGAACTCTTGAACGAGCAATTCGACAAGATCGAAGATTCCGTCAACTTCGCCTATCGCCGTTTCCCCGTTCTGGAACGCTCGGGCGTCAAGCGGGTGATCCACGGGCCCTTCACCTTTGCCCCCGACGGCAACCCGCTGATCGGCCCGGTCCCCGGCCTGCGCAATTACTGGAGCGCCTGCGCAGTCATGGCCGGCTTCAGCCAAGGCGGCGGCATGGGTCTGGCCTTGGCGCAATGGATGATCGAGGGCGAGGTGGAACGCGACCCGCGCGGCTTTGACGTGGCGCGCTTCGGCAACTGGACCTCTCCGGGATACACCGTCCCGAAGGTCATCGAAAACTACCAGATGCGCTTCTCGGTCAGCTACCCGAACGAGGAACGCCCGGCCGCCCGCCCCTTCCGCACCACCCCGATGTATGAGGTGTTCGACGGCATGAACGCCGTTTGGGGCCAGCAATACGGGCTGGAAGTGGTGAACTACCACGCCCTGCCCGGCGAGCCGCGCTATGAAGAACCCTCCTTCAAACGCTCAAACGCATGGGAGGCGACGCGCCAAGAGGTGCTGGCGGTCCGCGAAGGCGTGGGCATCAACGAGGTGCAGAACTTCGGCAAATACCGCGTAACCGGGCCGAACGCCCGCGCATGGCTGGACCGCATCATGGCGGGGTCGATCCCGAAACCGGGCCGCCTGTCGCTGACCCCGATGCTCGCGCATTCCGGCAAGATTTTCGGTGACTTCACCGTATCTTGCCTGTCCGAAACCGAATTCCAACTGACCGCCAGCTATGGCGCGCAGGGCTGGCATTCGCGCTGGTTCGACCAGAACATGATGGATGGCGTGCGGGTTGAGAATATCTCGGACTCGCGGTCAGGCTTCCAGATTGCTGGTCCGAACGCGCGGGAGCTTTTGTCGCGCGTCACCCGTTCCGACGTCAGCGCCGAGGCGTTCAAGTTCATGGACGTGCGTCGCATGACCGTCGGCATGGCCAATTGCATCGTGCAGCGCGTCAGCTACACGGGCGATCTGGGCTATGAGATCTTCACCGACCACATGTCGGTACGGCACCTCTGGGACGTGCTGACCGCTGCAGGCAAAGACCTCGGCATCCGCCCCTTCGCGATGCGCGCGATGATGTCCTTGCGTCTGGACAAATGGTTCGGGTCATGGGGCCGCGAATTTAGCCCGGACTACACGCCCTGCGAAACCGGCCTCGACCGTTTCATCCGCTGGAACAAAGAGGCGGATTGGATCGGCAAAGCCGCCGCCACCGCAGAAAAGGCCGCCGGACCAAAGCGCAAGCTCGTGTCCTTCATCGTCGATGCCAAGGATGCCGATGTCGTGGCCTGGGAGCCGATCTGGCTCGACGGCGCGGTGGTGGGCTTCTGCACCTCGGGCGGGTTCTCTCATTGGACCGGCAAATCCGTGGCGATGGGCTTTTTGCCCGCCGATAAGGTCAAGGATGGTCTGGCCTGCGAGATCGAAATCCTCGGCGAACGCCGCGCGGCCACCGTCCATCTCGCCCCCTTGTGGGATGGCGACGGCGCCAGAATGCGGGGCTGAGCGCCCTTGGCAAGCGCCGGGAGGGGCTCGCCCCTCCCGGACCCACCCGAGGATGTTTGGACAAAGAAGACAGGCACAAACAGAAGACGACCTTCTGTGCCTGTCTTCTCTGCGTAAAATATCCACAGGGGGTGAATGGCCGCCTGCGGCCAGAGGGGGCGCGTGCGCCCCCTTCTGCTTTCGCCGGGCCACCGCCTGCGCTAGGGTGCCCGGCAGAGACAAAGCATGAGGCCCCCATGACCACCGCCATCCTGATCGGCGCACCGATTGACACCGGGCAGCGCTATCCCGGTTGTTTGATGGGGCCGGCCGCTTACCGTGTGGCGGGCCTTGCGCAGGCGATCAGTGATCTGGGGCATAGTGTGCAGGATTGGGGTGATGCCGCCCTGCCCCCGCTCCACGCGGTGACCTGCCCCAACCCGGCGGTGCATTCCTTGGCCGAAACGCTGGGCTGGACAGAGGTTCTGGCCGACCAGACTGCAAAAGCGCTGGATGCGGGCGGGGTGCCGATGATCCTTGGCGGCGATCATTCACTGGCCTTGGGATCGGTCGCAGGCGCTGCGGCCTATGCGGCGGGGGTGGGGCGGCCCTTGTTCCTGTTGTGGTTGGACGCCCATTCGGATTTCCACACGCCCATGACCACCACATCGGGCAATCTGCATGGCACGCCGGTAGCCTATATCGCCGGACGCGCGGGGTTTGACGCCTTTCCCCCCTTCCCCGCACCTTTGCCGCCGCAGAACATCTGCCTTTATGGCATCCGCTCAGTCGATCCGGCGGAACATGCGGCGCTTTTGACCCATGACATCGCCATCAATGACATGCGGGTGTTGGACGAACGCGGAATCGTCGCCCCCTTGCGCGAGTTTCTGGAACTGGTTCGCGCGCAGAACGGGATGCTGCATGTGTCACTGGATGTCGATTTCCTCGACCCGTCCATCGCGCCAGCCGTGGGGACGACGGTTCCGGGGGGCACCACCTTCCGCGAGGCGCATCTGGTGATGGAACTCTTGCACGAGTCGCGGCTCGTCACTTCGCTCGATCTGGTGGAGTTGAACCCGTTCTTGGATGAACGCGGCAAGACCGCGCGGCTGATGGTGGACCTTGTCGCCAGCCTGATGGGGCGCAAGGTGTTTGACCGGCCCACAAGAGCGGTTTGAAGGCGGGGCCTAAAGCCCGACCATCCGTCGGATGTCCTGCGGGGTGGCGCCTTCGGCCCGGTATTTCGCAATCGCGCGGGCATCGTCGCGCTTGGCCAGACGCTTGCCCTGATCGTCGCGGATCAGACTGTGGTGGTGGTAGATCGGCGTCGGCAGGCCGAGCAGGCGCTGCAAGATAACTTGCACCGGGGTGAAGTCGAACAGGTCCTCGCCCCGGATCACATGGCTGATCCCTTGATCCGCATCATCAAAGGCCGAGGCGAGGAAATAGGCCACGATATCCTCGCCCTTGCGGGACAGGACGACGTCGCCAATCTGGTTTAGCGCTGTGGTGCGGTCGATGGCATGAGTTCCGGCATGGGATGGACCGGTTTCCGTGAAGGTCACATCAGGGCCAATGGCATCGAGGGCGGCGGCGAGGTTCAGGCGCAGGGCGTCACCGGGCTGGCGGCTGTCCATGCG
>CALRPK020000053.1:0-7895 GCA_943370015.1 Paracoccus haematequi | reverse complement strand
ATGGAATTGGCCGCCTTTGACCGCACCATCCGCGTCAATCTGATCGGCACTTTCAACATGCTGCGCCTTGCCGCCGCGCGGATGCAGTCCAACACCCCCGATGCCGATGGCGGGCGCGGGGCCATCGTCAACACCGCCTCTGTCGCGGCCTTTGACGGGCAAATCGGCCAAGCCGCCTATGCGGCGTCAAAAGGCGGGATCGTCGCCATGGCCCTGCCCGCCGCCCGCGAATTGGCCCGTTTTGGCATCCGGGTGAACACCGTCGCACCGGGGATATTCCTGACCCCGCTTTTGGCCGAATTGCCCGCTGAGGTGCAGCAGGGCATCGCCGCCTCGATCCCCTTTCCGAACCGTTTGGGCAAGCCGTCCGAATTTGCCGATGTGGTCTTGATGTGCCTGACCAACCCTTACCTCAACGCCGAGGTGATCCGTCTGGACGGCGGCGTGCGCCTGCCGCCAAAGTAGCACCTCTGCCGCCCCGGTCCGTCAGGGGGATATGGCCAAAGGTGGTGTCCTGTAATACCTGTAATAATGGTAAGCTATTGTCGTTGCAGGATGCGGTGGCACAAACGCGGCAGGGTCAAGGGGGCAAGCGATGTCAGAAACGGATGCAGGGGCAGTGACCGAAGCCGCCGGGATCGACAGCAACCTGACGGATTATCTGGGCTACGCCATGAAGCGGGCGCTTTCGATCGTTCAATCGGACCTGTCGCGCGTGCTGGCCGGGTTCGGCCTGCGGGCGGTGTCCTTTTCGGCCCTGTCGATCATCGTGGCCCGGCCCGGTCTGACCCAGACCCAACTCGCCGATGCCTTGCAGATCGAACGGTCGAACCTTGTCACGTTGATCGACGAACTGGCCGGGCGTGGGCTGATCGTGCGCGCCCCGGTTGCGCAGGATCGGCGGCGTCATGCGCTGATGCCCACCGCTAGCGGCAAGAAACTGGCCGCCGAGGCGCAGGACGGCGTGACCGCCCATGAACGCGCGCTGTTTTCCTGTCTGACCCCGGCGGAAACACAGGAATTGAAGCGGCTGCTGCTGAAGTTCCGTCACCTCGCCTCTGCCTGAGCCGCCACCGCGCGGATCGCCGCCAGCATGTCAGATTGCGCTTTGCTCGGATGCCAGTCCCGCCGAAAGGTCAGGCCAATGGGGCGCGTCGTATCGGGCAGCGTGACTGGCAGACGTGTCAGCAGCCCCGCCCCCACCGCACGATGGGCTTGGCGGGCAGACAGAAACCCCAGATAGTCGCTCTGCGCCACCAGATCGCACAGCAATTCAAATGATCCGGTTTCCACCAGATTGGTGGGCGGCGTCACCCCCGCCGCCTGAAACATCGCGGCGAAATGATCGCGCGCGGGCGTGCCTTCGGGGGCCACGACCCACGGCAGACCCGCCAGCGCGACGACCGACGGTGCTGCCTGCGTGGCGGGATGGCCGGGATGGGCCACGACAGCCATCTCATCCGTGAAAAGATGCTCTTGCACCAAATCATCGACCGAGGGGCGCAGCGCACCCACTAGAAAATCAATCGCCCCCCGCCGCAGGCCCAAGACCAATTCGGCATATGGCCCTTCAATCACCCGCACCGCCGTCACACGGCCCCGGTTGCGAAACAGGGTGATCGCGGGGCCCAAGAGCACAGACCGTGACAGCGGCATCGCGCCGATCACCACCCGCCCGATGTCCCGCCCCGACACCTCGGCCACATCGGCGGGGGCTTGGTCCAGTTCGGACAGCGCCAGACGCGCGGCCATTGCCACAGGGCGCACCGCGCGCAGCGGCGTCACGCCCCGCGCAATCCGGTGGAACAGTTTCTGGCCCGCCTGCGCCTCAATCTCGGTGATGGCGCGATGCACGGTGGGCTGCGCCAAGCCCAAGGTCCGGGCGGCGGCGGCGAAACTTTCCGACTCCGCCACCGCCACCAGCACCCGAAGCTGGGCAAAGGTGATGTGGCGCGGCAATTGCGGCGATAATTCCCCCAACGCCGGATCCAGCAGCGCCAGCGCCCGCCGCAGGCGCAGCAAAAGCGCCTCTCCCGCCGGGGTTGGGGTCAGTGCGGCGGGATGGCGGTCAAAGAGCGCCACGCCCGACCGCTGTTCCAACCCGGTCAGGGCCAGCGTCACGGCAGGCTGCGTGAGGTGACATTGCGCCGCCGCGCGGGTGATCGATTGCGTTTCGGCAATGGCCAGCGCGATGCGCAGGTGGCGAAGGCTGGCGATCATCGCAGCGCGGTCAGGATCAGATCGGCCCGCTGGCCCAGATCATCGGGGCCGGGATCAAGCGCCAGCGCCGCCAGCGCCGATTGCCACGGGATCGTCGCCCGCGCCATGTGGTCCGGCATCCCCAATTCGCGCAAGGTGACGGCGACCTCTTGCATTTCCGCAGCACGCCGCGCCCCATGCACCAGCATGCGTTCCAGATTGTAGGCCCCCCGCGCTGCCCAATCCACACCGGGGTCCGACTTTTGCAAGGAGGCGATCACCGCGCCCTCGACCCCTACAGTGCGAGCGGCCAGAAACGCCTCGGCGGTCAGGGCCTCAAACCCTTTGATGATGACAGACCTCAGCATCTTGATCGTCGATGCCTGCCCCACCACCGGCCCGGCGACGCTGGCTTGCATGTCCAGCCCGGTCAAGAAAGCCGCTGCCGCCCCGGCCTCTGGTCCGGACAGCAACAGCGGGGTGCGGTGCCGTTTCGGATTGACCGGGGCCATGATCGCCAGATCGACATAACGCCCGCCCGCCGCCACGATCACCGCACTGGCCTGACGCTTCGTGCCGGGAGAGCAGGAATTGCCATCCAGCCACAGCGCCCCCGGCGCAAGATGCGGGGCCGCGATCTGCGCCGCAACCAGCGCCTGATCCGCCGTCACCAGACAAAAGACCACCTCTGCCGCCGCCAAATCCGCCAGCGCGACAGGGGCAACGCCCAAGCCTTGCATCTTGGCGCGCAAAGGCCCGGCGGCGGCAGCCTGCTCTAGCGCCAGATCAAAGGCTGCAATGCCGGGCGCATGGTCACGGATGCCACTGGCAAAAGCCTGTCCCGCCTCACCAAAGCCCATAAAGACAATGTTGGCCGTCATTCCGCGCCCTCCGCCTGCATCCGCCAAAACTTTGCGCCATTGCCGAACACCTCACAAGCACCTCTAGCCAAAACTTATGCCATCTGCGGGCTTCCTGATTGGCCTGCGCCGCCAAGATGCCCCATCGTCGGTGCACCCAAATGACCGGAGTCGCCCATGACCGCCACCAAATCCGCCCTTGTGATTTCAGCCCATGCGGCGGATTTTGTCTGGCGCTGTGGCGGGGCCATCGCCCTGCATGCGGCGATGGGCTACCGCGTCACCGTGGTCTGTCTGTCCTTTGGTGAGCGGGGCGAAAGCGCCAAGCTGTGGAAACAGCCGGGCATGACCCTACAAAAGGTCAAAGACACCCGCCGGGCCGAGGCGGAGCGTGCCGCCACCGCGCTTGGCGTGCATGATCTCATCGCCTTTGATCTGGGGGACTACCCGCTGGAGATGACCCGCGACGACAAGAACCGCCTTGTCGATGTCATGCGCGCCGTGCAGCCGGATTTCATGCTGAGCCACAGCCAGTATGACCCCTATAACAGCGACCACATGTATACGACACAGGTTGTGCTGGAATGCCGTTCGACGGCGCAGGCATGGGGGCATAATCCGGGGCAGAAAATCCTCGGCGCGCCGCAGCTTTACCTGTTCGAGCCGCATCAGACCGAACAGATGGGGTGGAAGCCGGACACCTTCCTCGACATCACCCCGGTCTGGGACAAGAAGCGCGCCGCCATCGAATGCATGGAGGGTCAGGAACACCTGTGGGAGTTCTACACCCGCGTCGCCCAAAACCGCGCCAACCATTTTCAACGCAACTCTGGCGGACAATCGGGTGGACGGGCCGCCGCCTATGCCGAAGGCTTTCAATCCGTCTTTCCGCGCACGGTGGATCAACTCTGATGGGACATATCGCACATCTTGGGCATGTTGAGGTTTACACCGACCGCTTCGACGAAAGCCTTGATTTCTTTACCCGCGTTTACGGCCTGAAACTCTCCGGGCAGGATGCGGACAGCGCCTATCTGCGGGCTTGGGATGATTACGAATATGCCTCGCTCAAACTGACGCGACATCACACCACCGGGGTGGGCCATATCGGCTATCGCGCGGCCTCAGCCGAGGCGCTGGCCGCGCAGGTCGACGTGATAAAGGCGTCGGGGTATAAAGTACATGGCTGGGTGGATGGCGACCAAAGCCACGGCCGCGCCTTTCGGTTTGAAGACCCCTTTGGCCATATCTTTGAAATCTATTGGGACACGGTGAAATATCGCGCCGAAGGGGCCGACCGCCCTGCGCTGAAGAACATGGCCAGCCGCTACACCGCCCAAGGGGCCGCACCCCGCCGGATTGATCACCTGAACCTCTTGGCGGCGGATGTGGCAGAGTTTCGGCGCTTCATGGAAACCTGCCTTGGCTCTCGGGTCACCGAGATGATCCAGTTGGACAACGGGCGCACCGGGGGCTGTTGGTTCACCGTCAACAACAAGACCTATGATCTGGCCTGCACAGAGGATCACGGCGGCGGGCATGGCCGTTTGCATCATGTCACCTATGCCACCGACACCCGCGAAGACATCCTACGCGCCGCCGATATATTCTTGGAAAACGGCGTCCATATCGAAACCGGCCCGCACAAGCACGCCATTCAGGGGACGTTTTTCCTCTATGTCTGGGAACCTGCGGGCAATCGGGTCGAACTGGCCAATTCCGGTGCGCGGCTGATCCTTGCGCCCGATTGGGAGCCGGTGATCTGGAATGAGACGGAACGGAAAAAGGGCCAGGCTTGGGGTCTGAAAACGATTGAGACCTTCCACAGTCACGGCACACCGCCTGTGAAAAAGGATCCCTAAGATGGGAATTGTTGTGCAAAACATCCCCCGCGCGCCGCAAGCGGTGATTGACGGCTTGGCCCGCGCCGGGGTGGCCACAGTACATGAGGCGCAGGGGCGCAAGGGCTGTCTGCACGCCTACATGCGCCCGATCTATGCGGGCGCACAGGTGGCGGGATCCGCGGTCA
The DNA here is from genome assembly GCA_943370015.1 of Paracoccus haematequi. GTDB lineage: Bacteria > Pseudomonadota > Alphaproteobacteria > Rhodobacterales > Rhodobacteraceae > Paragemmobacter > Paragemmobacter haematequi_A. The sequence continues at coordinate 2,807 of CALRPK020000053.1, read as the reverse complement.
CAATCAGCGCCCCGCCGGGGGATAACTGGATGCTGCATGTCGCGATTGAACAGTTGCAGCCCGGTGATCTGTTGGTCCTCGCCCCGACCAGCCCCTGTGACAACGGCTATTTCGGTGATCTTCTGGCCACCTCTGCGATGGCGCGCGGCTGTCGGGGGTTGGTCATTGATGCAGGCGTGCGCGATGTGCGCGACCTGACGGCGATGGGTTTCCCAGTCTGGTCCAAGGCGATTTCGGCCCAAGGCACGGTCAAGGAAACCCTCGGCTCGGTCAACGTGCCCATCGTCTGCGCGGGTCAGGCGATAGAGGCCGGCGATGTGATCGTGGCCGATGATGACGGCGTGGTCGTGGTCAAACGCCTTGAGGCTGCGGCGGTTCTGGCCGCTGCCAACAAACGCCTCGCGGCGGAAGAGGCGAAGCGCGAGACCTTGGCCTCTGGTGTCTTGGGCCTCGACCTTTACAACATGCGCCCGGCGCTGGCGGCCAAGGGGCTGCGCTATGTCTGACGGCATCCCCTGCCTTTGGATGCGGGGGGGGACGTCGAAGGCGGCGGTGTTTCTGGCTGCGGACCTGCCCAGCGATCCTTTGGCGCGGGATACGCTGCTGCTGTCCGTCATGGGCAGCCCCGATCCGCGCCAGATTGACGGGATCGGGGGCAGCGATCCCTTAACATCCAAGGTGGCGATCCTGTCGCCCTCGACCCGCCCCGATGCCGATGTGGATTACCTGTTCCTGCAAGTCTTTGTGGACCAACCCGTGGTCAGCGCGGCGCAGGGCTGCGGCAATATCCTTGCCGCTGTCGGCCCCGCCGCGATTGAACGTGGTCTGGTCGCGGTGACAGGCGAAATCACCCCCGTCCGTATACATATGGTCAACACCGGTGAGGTGGCCAAAGCCAAGGTTCAAACCCCCAACGGCCGCGTCCGCTATGACGGCGACTGCGCCATCGACGGCGTCCCCGGCACGGCGGCCCCGATCCCGCTGCTGTTCCAGAACATCGCAGGCTCCATGTGCGGCGCTTTGTTGCCCACGGGCCGCGCGCGCGATGTGATCGACGGGGTCGATTGCACCCTGATCGACAATGGCATGCCCATCGTCGTGCTGCGCGCCGCTGATTTCGGCCTGACAGGTCAGGAAAGCTGCGACGCGCTTGAGGCGATGGACCCCTTAAAAACGCATCTGGAACGCATCCGCCTGCAAGCTGGCGTGCGGATGGGGCTGGGCGATGTCACCAAAGCTTCCGTCCCGAAGATGACGCTGGTTTCCGCCCCGATCCACGGCGGCGCGATCAACACCCGCTCCTTCATCCCGCATCGCGTCCATGCCTCGGTCGGGGTATTTGCCGCGATTTCCGTGGCCACCGCCAGCTTGCTGCCAGACAGTCCTGCCGCCGGATTAGCACATGTGCCCGCAGATGGCCGCTTTGCCGTTGAACACCCCTCTGGCGCGGCAGAGGTGGTCTTGGACATCGCCCCGGACCGGACGGTGCGCGGCGCAGGGTCGATCCGAACCGCGCGAAAACTGATGGACGGGCGGGTTTTCCCGCCCCCCTGACGCGGAAACCAGCACCGAAGCGGAACCCGGCGGCACCCGGCAGCGCTTGGCCTGCGGGACAGCACCGGGGGCAGGAATGGCGCGGACGATACAAGCAGCGATGATATCAGCAGTTCTGGCTTTGCCCATCGGGCCTGCCGGGGCACAAGAGAGCTCTCCACCCGCTTTCATGGATGAATTTGACACCTTGGACACCGACCGCTGGCTGGTGTCGGACGGTTGGACCAATGGCACGCATCAGAATTGCCTCTGGACGGCGGACAGCGTGATCCTTGGTGGCGGGCTTCTGCGCCTCACCCTGTCGGATCGCGCGGCGGGGGGTCAGCCCTTTTCCTGCGCCGAGGTGCAGTCCACCGCCCGCTACGGCTATGGCACCTTTGAGGCGCGAATGCGCGTGCCCTTCTATTCCGGCACAAATGCGAATTTCTTCACCTTCATCGGTGAACAGCAAGACCAGCCACACAATGAGATCGACTTTGAATTCATCGCCAAGGATGGGCCGGTTCTGCAAACCAACCTCTTTCTGAACGGCAAAGGCGGGCGCGAGCAATTGCACCGTCAAAGCGGCGATTGGGCCTTTCGCAACTATGCCGTGGTCTGGATGCCGGGGCTGGTGCAATGGTTCACCGATGGCCAATTGGTGCGCGAGTTGCGCGGCCCGGAGGTGCCCGCGATCCCGCAAAAGGTGTTCTTCTCGATCTGGTCCACGGGCACGCTGACGGAATGGCTGGGACCGCTGGACTATCCCGGCCAACCCATCACGCTCGAGGTGGACCGCTTTGCCTATACCCCGCAGGGCGCGCGTTGCGCCTTTGACGGGTCGCTCGCCTGCGTGCGCCCGATGGTGCCGGGGGCAGAGGCCGTGCCAGACTTGCCTGCCCCGCAGCCACCGCCGATGTTGCCCGCCCCCCTGACGCCACCGCCCGAAGGTAAAGCCCCCTTGCCCTGACCCTTGCCGCCATGTTCCCTTGCGCTGAACGGCCCAAAGGAACGTCCGGATGCCCCCTGCCCCACAGACCCCGCCCCGCGCCCGTGATCTTGGCCTGCCGTTTCCGGGGCAACCGGGGCCATGGAACGCCATCACCGATGTGCCGGGGGTGCGGGTGGGGTTCTGCACCTTGACCGATCCCGCGCGGAAGATGCGGACCGGCGTGACCGCCATCTTGCCGCGCGACGATGCCGGAACGCCGATCCCGCTGCGCGCCGGTCACTTCACCCTAAACGGCAATGGCGAGATGACGGGCACCCATTGG
>CALRPK020000052.1:0-7908 GCA_943370015.1 Paracoccus haematequi | reverse complement strand
CAAGCGCGCGACATGGGTGGCATAGGACCGCACGAAACGCAGATAGAGCGCATCCGCCGCCTGCTGGCCGTGAATGGCGGCCAGTTCGGCATGGCGGGCGGCGTTCATGCCGATGTTCAGGATCGTCGCAGGCCCGCCCCAATCAGGGTTCGAGGGCGAGGGCCGCACGGAGATCAGCGCCTCTGGCCCGAAATGGCCAAGGATCGCTGCCACATCCACCTGATGCCCTGCCGCAATCGCGCGCACCGCCCCTGCGGGCAAGGCGACCGTTTCCGGCACCGGCAAATCCAACCGCACCAGCCGTTGCAGGCATTTCGCCCGCCACCCATGGGCCACGACCTGAATCTGGGCCGTGGGTGTGATTTCGGCGAAATCGGGCAAGAGGTCGGGCTTGGTCTGCGGCACGGGGGGAACCTTTCGTTCTGACCCGCAGGATAGTGCCCCTGCCCTTTGGCGCAAGCCATGCAATGCCGCAGTGCGGAAAAATCTGGGATGGCGCTTTTGTAGCAAGCGCCGGGAGGGACTCACCCCTCCCGGACCCACCCGAGGATATTTGAGCAAAGGAGAATGGGCAGTCAGCCGTCCACGCGCGTCAGGTCCGCCACGCCGGTGCAGACGGCGCGGATGCGGTGCAGCAGGTTCAGGCGGTTGCGGCGGACGATCTGGTTGTCGGTATTGATCTGCACGGCGGTGAAGAAGGCATCAATCGGCGCGCGCAGTTGGGCGATGGCCCCCATCGCGGCGGCGAAATCTTCCGCTTTCATCGCGGGGGCGATGGATTGTTCGGCCGTGTCCAGCGCGGTGAAGAGGGCGCGTTCTTCGTCGGATTCGGCAAACTTCGGGTCCGCACCGAAGGAGTATTCGACGCCATCCTTGGTTTCGGCTTGGGACAGGATGTTGTTCGCCCGCTTGAAGCCTTGCAAGAGGTTGGTGCCGTCGTCCGACGACAGGAACGCTTGCAGGGCCTGCGCGCGTTTGACCAAGAGCGTCAGGTCGTCATTGCCGGGCATGGCGAGGCAAGCGTCGATGACGTCATGGCGGATGCCTTGGTCTTTGAGGAAGACTTTGAGGCGGTCGTGGAAGAAGGCGAGGAGGTCGTGCGGAACCTCCGTCATCCAATCAACTATCATTTTCCCTGTTAGCTCTGCGGCGGAACGAACTGTAACTTCAGACGGGTCTGTTCCATTATTCCCCAGCAAATCGTAACTTTGCAGGAAGTCGGCATAGCGACTCATAAAAAGCCCTGCATCAGTCTCGCGAAGTTGGTCAGCATGAAGGGCAATCGACTTCACAACTAAATCATTGAGCTGTACACGAATACCATTTTCCAAAATCAAACGGAGTATACCAAGTGCAGCACGACGCAGCGCATAGGGGTCTTTGCTGCCAGTTGGTTTTTCACCAATTGCCCAAAAACCTGTAAGTAAGTCAAGTTTGTCCGCAAAAGATACGACAGCAGTTACAGCATCTCTGGGTACATTATCAGTCGGTCCAAGCGGCGAATAATGATTCCTTGCAGCCAATGCAACGTACTCATTAAGGCCCGCAGCACGGCAATAGTACATTCCCATAACACCTTGTAGTTCGGGAAATTCAGAAACCATTGCAGACCTTAGGTCCAACTTCGCATGAAATGCAGCGAGCTCAACGATCGCTGCATCGGCACCAAAGTAACTTGAAGTATTGCCGGCCAGTGAGGCTATGCGGATAATTCTTTGGACCTGAGAACCCAACTTGTTATGGAAAGTGACAGTCTTCAAGCCATCTTTCCAAACGGACATGCCCGCCTTGGCCTCTCGCAGGTCGTTCTCCCAGAAGAACTTCGCATCCGACAGGCGGGCGGTCAGCACCTTTTGGTTGCCCTTCAGGATCGCGGCCCCGGCATCGGCGGCTTCGATATTGGCGACCGTGACAAAGCCCTCAATCCGGCCCGTCTTGGGGTTGCGGGCGGAGAAGAACTTTTGGTGTTCCTTCATGCTGGTTTGCAGCACTTCGGGCGGCAGCGCGAGGAAGGCGTCATTGATCCGGCCCAACAGCGGGACTGGCCATTCGACCAGACCCGCCACTTCGGCCAGAAGCCCCCGATCTTCGACCAAGTCCAAACCCGCGGCGAAGGCGAGGTTGGTGGCGCCTTGCAGGATCACGGCCTCACGCTCTGACGCGTCCAGCATCACCTTGTTCTTCAACAGTTTCGCGCGGTAATCGTCGAAATTGCTGACCGCAAAGCGGCCCGCGCCCATGAAGCGGTGGCCTTCGGTGGTGTTGCCCGCGCGGATGCCGTCAACCTCCACCCCGACGATGGTGGACCCGGCCTCATCCGACATCAGGCAGAGGATGGATTGCAGCGGGCGCACCCAACGGAGCGAGCCTGACCCCCAGCGCATGGATTTCGGCCATGGGAAATTGCGGATCGTCGCTTCCAGCACCTCGGCGATGATCTCTGCCGCGCTGCGACCGGGCTTTTCGATCACGGCGAAATAGACCTGCGCTTTTTTGTCGTCGCGCACCTCAAGTTGTTCGCGCGTCAACCCGGTGGAGCGCAGGAAGCCATCGAGCGCCGCCGCAGGCGCATCGGTGCGCGGGCCTTTGCGTTCTTCACGGACGGGGCGGCTTTCCGCCGTCAGCCCCTCAATCGCCAAGGTCAGGCGGCGCGGCGTGGAAAAGGCACCCGCGCTGGCATAGGTCAGCCCTGCGGTGACCAAACCATCGGTCACCAGTTTCTTCAGGTCCTCGCGGGCCTTGGCCTGCATCCGCGCAGGGATTTCTTCCGAGAAAAGCTCGATCAGCAGGTCGGGCATGGGATCACTCGCTCGCGGCGTTCAGTTGGTGCCAGGCATAGGCCCGGCCATCGGGGAAAACCGCGACGACGCGGTCCACACCGGGATGAATATTGGCTTGGGAGAGGAAGGCGATCGCCTCACCCTTTTCCAGCGCTTCGCCAATGGCGACGGCGTCAAAGCAATCGAACCACCCCGGCGCGGTCAGCGGTTCGGGCTTGTCGTAGATTTTGTAGGTTTCCGTCAGCATCCCTTGGGTCAAAGGCGTGCGGAAACAGGCACGGAACCGGATGGGAGAGGAGTCGGCGTCGATGCCCGTCACATCCTCGGCCAGGATCGCCTCGGGCTGGCCGGATTCGATGGAGGTCAGGGTGATCTCCTGCCCCGGCACAAAGGCCACGTCCTCGTAAAAGGCATAGACCTGCAACCAATACATCGCGATGCCCGCGACGGCCCCGCTCAGCAAGATGAAACCTGCGATGATTTTGCCATTCACGCGCTATCCTCTCATGGCCAATAGAGATTGACGACGGGTCGTGGCAGGGTCTCTGCCTCGGTCCGCAGACGGTCGATCAGCGGGATTTTGGCGGGGTCCAGCATTTCGTGGGTTTCGACGTAAAGCGCATCGGCGGGGCAAGATGCGGGATCGGCAAAGATGGACGTGAGGATGTCAAACTCTGCCCCTTCGATGTCCATCTTGACCAGTTTCACCGGTGACGTGCAGCGCGCGAGCGCGTCGTCGAAGGCGACCACATCCACCTCGATGCTGTCGCCCCCGGCTTCGGGCGCGAAGTAGATGGAACTGGCGGTGGAATGGCGACCGGGATCGCGGTTGAACGCGGCCTTGCGGGCAAGACGCAAGCGACCCGGACGCTGTGCGACGGCGGCATTGTGCAGATGCACATTCGACACGCCGGAAAAGCGATTGGTCAGATGGTCAAACGCATAGGGATCAGGCTCCCACGCGTGGACCTCGGCCCCGGTATCGGCAAGGCGCGCGGTGAAAAGGCCGACATTCGCGCCCATGTCCACCACAGCATCCCCCGGCCCGATCTTGGCCAGACGGGTGTCGAATTCCGCCACGGCCCGCTTGCCATAGCGCCGCGCCAGTTTGCGCCGTGCGCTCAGGCCGACATAGCCCGGCACGTTCCGCAAAGCATGCAGCACCTGTTGCAGCGGGGTTTCGGGGCGGTAGGCGACCATCGCTCAGGCCACCTCGGCGACATAGCCGCCCGCTTCGGTCTGCACGAAAGCATCGGCGCATTTCTTGGCCAAGGCGCGGACACGCCCGATATAGGCCTGCCGTTCTGTGACGGAGATCACGCCGCGCGCGTCCAGAAGGTTGAAGAGGTGGGACGCCTTGATGCACTGGTCATAGGCCGGATGCGCCATGATGATCCGCTTGCCCGAATTCGGGTCATCGGGGGCGAAGGACAGGATACGCTCACATTCCGCCTCGGCGTCCTTGAAGTGCTGGAACAGCATGTCGGTCGTGGCGGCGTCGAAGTTGTGTCGGCTGTATTCCTGTTCGGTCTGGCGGAAGATATCGCCGTATTTCAACGGGATCGGCGCGTCAGGATCGTTGAAGGGCATGTCCATGACATGATCAATGCCCAGCACATACATCGCCAGACGTTCCAGACCATAGGTCAACTCGCCCGACACGGGCTTGCAATCATGGCCGCCGACTTGCTGGAAATAGGTGAACTGCGACACTTCCATGCCGTCGCACCACACCTCCCACCCCAGCCCCCAAGCGCCGAGGGTGGGCGATTCCCAGTCATCCTCAACAAACCGGACGTCATGGATCATCGGGTCCAGCCCGATGGCGCGCAGTGAGCCAAGATACAGCTCTTGCAGGTTCGGCGGCGAGGGTTTGATCAGCACCTGATACTGGTAATAGTGCTGCAAGCGGTTCGGGTTTTCGCCATAGCGCCCATCGGTCGGACGGCGCGAGGGTTGGACATAGGCCGCTGCCCAAGCCTTTGATCCCAAGGCGCGCAGCGTGGTTGCCGGGTGAAAGGTGCCAGCCCCCACTTCCATGTCATAGGGCTGCAACACGGCGCAGCCCTGCCCACCCCAATAGGTTTGCAAGCGCAGGATGATTTCCTGAAAGCTGCGGGGCAGCGCGGTCGGTTCGGCCATGGTTTTGCACCTCTTCGGCAATCGCCCCCTCCATAGGCACAAGGCCCGAAAGGGTCAACTCCGGCGCGGAGACAGTGCAGAAAAGGTCGTGGGGCAAAGGGGCGCACGGCTGCGTGATCAGGTGGTGTTCGCTGCGTGAAAACCCGTGCATCCGACGGGCAAGGCGGCTAGTGTCCTGCCGCCGGAAAGGTGTCCTTGCCCCCGGTGTTTCGTGTGACTGCCCGATTGGATACCCCGAATGAAATTTGCGGCGCTGCGCCTGAGTGTTGTTCCTGTGACTGCCCTGTTGCTTTCTGTCTCTGTCAGCGCGCTGCTTGTCACCGCCCCGCCAACCGCTGCGCAAACCGCGCAGGCGGGGGATGCGGTGGCTGCGACCGCTTGGGTGCAGATCGAGGCCCAGCCTGACCTGACCGTGGCAAAAGAACGCGCCGCCGCTTGGGCCGCCGTTTTTCCGGATGTTCAGGGCTATGCTTTGGGCAGCGGTTGGTATGCCATCGCGCTTGGACCGTTTGATGGGCTGTTGGCCGAAACCCGGCTGCGCCTCTTGCGGGATGAAAACCTGATCCCGCGCGATAGCTTCTTGGCCGATGGCAGCGATTTTGGCCCGATGTTCTGGCCCAGCGTCGGGTCGGCTCCTTCGCTGACCCCAGCCCCATTGACAGAGGTCACCGTGGCCCCGCTTGACGAAACCGCCGCCGCGACGACGCCAACCCCGGCCCTCCCCGATGAAACCCCCGATGAGGCCCGCGCGAGCGAAGGCCTGCTAACCCAGACCGAGCGTGAGGATTTGCAGACCGCCCTGCAATGGTTCGGCTTCTACGATTCAACCATCGACGGGGCCTTCGGGCGCGGCACACGTGCCTCCATGGCCGCGTGGCAAGAGGCGCAGGGACTGGACCCCACCGGCATCCTGACCACCGCGCAGCGCGCGACGCTGACCACCGCATGGCGCGACGAAACCCGCGCCTTCGGGTTCCAGACCTTGACCGAGGCTGAGGCCGGGATCGAGGTCACCATCCCCACCGCCTTGGTGGAGTTTGACCATTATGAGCCGCCCTTCGTGCATTTCCGCGCCAAGGACGGATCGAACACCCGTCTGATCCTGATCTCGACCCCCGGCAGTGCGGCCACCTTGTCCGGCCTTTATGACACGCTGCAAACGCTGGAAATCATGCCGCCCGATGGGCCGCGCGACCTGCAAGAGGACAGCTTTACCCTGCAAGGCGCAAATGCCGATCTGGTGACCGTGGCCGAAGCGACGGCCAAGCGCGGCTTGGTCAAGGGCTGGATGCTGACCTACGCCCCCGCCGATGCCCCCCGGATGGAGCGGGTCTTGCAAACCATCCGCGCCAGTTTCCGTGGCGTGGGGGATCGCGCGCTCGACCCTGGCATGGTGCCTTTGGACGATTCCGCGCGGCAAGGATTGCTGGCCGGGCTAGAGGTGCGTCACGCCCGCCTGTCGCGGTCTGGTTTCTATGTGGATGGCGCTGGTGCCGTGCTAACCACGGCCGAGGCTGTGGCGCAATGCGGGCGTATCCTGTTGGATGGCGTGACAGAGGCGACCGTGGCTCTGTCCGATCCGGCCACAGGACTGGCCGTGCTGAAACCATCCAGCACCTTGGCCCCGGCACATTTTGCCACGCTATCCGCAGCGGCCCCTGCCCCTGGCACGGAATTGGCGGTGGCGGGCTACAGCTATGAGGATCGGTTGTCGGCACCCGTCCTGACCTTTGGCCAGATGGCCGAGGTGGGCGGCCTGAACGGTGAGGCCGGGATCAACCGTCTGGCCATCACCACCCTGCCCGGCGATGCGGGCGGTCCCGTGGTGGCGCGGGATGGGTCCGTGGTGGGCATGCTGCTTCCAAAGGCCGTGACAGGCGACCGGGTGCTGCCCGCCGATGTGGCCTTTGCCGCCGCAGGCACAGCGGTCGCGGACGTGCTGACCAAGGCCGGGATCACAGTGGCTCCAACCGCCGGAAGCGGTGACCTCATGCCCGAAGCGCTGACGAAAGCCGCGACGGATATGACCGTGCTTGTGTCCTGCTTTGACTGAACCAGATGGCGGCGGGTTCACCGCCGCCAGAACTGCGGCAGGACCAGAACAAAAATCGCCAACAGGCCCAAACGGCCCAGCAACATCGCCAGCGTCATGATCCATTTCGCCGCGTCGTTGAAATCGACGAAGGTCCCCGTGCGTTCGACCAGCGGCCCAAAGCCGTAGCCGATGTTTCCCAGCGCCGTCCAAACCGCAAACAGCGATGACATCGGGTCCACCCCGGTCAAGGTCATCGCGACCGACAACGCGCCCAGCGTCAGCACATAGCCGGTGATGTAAAGCACCAGCGCGTCGATCACATCCGGCTCAACCGTGCGACCCTCGTATTTGACCGGCGCGACACGGCCCGGCGTCACGATCTGGCGCACCTGCTGCACCAGCGCCGCCCAAGCGATCTGCGCGCGAAAGATCGTCAACCCGGCAGAACTGGACCCCGCGCAGGCGCCGATGATCCCCACCATGAAGGCCACGACCAGCATGTAGCCGTCCCATGTCGGAAAACTACCGGAAAAGAACCCGGTCGAGGATATGATCGAAACGAGGTTGAACAGAGATTGGCGAAACACCTCTTCCAGCCCCATGTCCGAGGTGCTCCACCGCCAAAGGGTGACAGACCCGACGGCGAGGGTCAGGATTTTGACATAGGCGCGGACCTGACTGTCCTGCCACAGCGGGCGCGGATCGCCGTTCACAAGCTGGACGTAGCGCACATAGGGCAGACTGCCCAAGAACATGAACAGCGCCCCGAAATACTCACCCGCGCCCGCATATTCATTGAAGGACGCATCGCGCGGCGAAAAGCCCCCGGTGGCGACCGATGACATGGCATGCACGGCCGCATCCAGTGTGGTCATGCCGATGGCGGAATAGACCAGCGCCGCCAGCACGATCAGCCCGACATAGACGCCCAAAAGCTGCTTTGCGATGTCC
>CALRPK020000051.1:0-7915 GCA_943370015.1 Paracoccus haematequi | reverse complement strand
CCAAGGGAATTTCCAGTGGGTTGGAGGCCGAGCTCGTCGTGGTCTTTGACGTTTTCTTTCCACTGGATGCACTGTCCGAAGCGGCCCACGCCTTCTATGCCCAGTTCCCGTCAACCCCGCTGCGCATCTCAGTCGAGGCGTTGGGTGGCGTCATCCAGCCCGTGCTGGACGGTCGCGCCGGGATTGCGCTTGTGGCGTCGTTTCCGACCCCGCCGCAAGGCTTGATCGTGGAACACATCACGCGGATCGATCTTATCACGGTGGCAGCCCCCGATCATCCGCTTGCAGCCTATCAGGGGCCGATCCCGCGGTCCGAGCTTGCGCGGTATGTGCAACTGGTCTTAACCGACCGTTCATCGCTGTCATCCGGCAGCGACTATAACGTCGTTTCCCCGTCGAACTGGCGCCTGGCCGATCTCTTTGCCAAACAGGCTTTTCTTTTGCGCGGCCTTGGCTGGGGCAGCATGCCATCCCATGCGGTGGACGCCGACATCAAGGCGGGGCGTCTGGTAGCACTCGATCTGCAAGAGGTGCCGCAGGCAAGGATTACCTTGCCCATGTTGGCAGTCTACAAATCCGCCACCCCGCCCGGACCGGCGGGGCGCTGGCTGATCGACTACCTGAAAAGCTGCACCAGCGCGTCGGCGTGATTTTGTGCTTGACGGGATTTTTGTGCTTGACGGGGAGCAAAGTGTGTCATAGTGCTGGCGACCCACAAACGAATCAGATCATGCCAACCAGCACCCGCTTCGCAGTCGCTACCCATATCCTGACCGCCCTTGCCGTGACAGACGGCAAGCCATTGCGGTCGGAAGACCTGGCCAATTCGGTCAACACCGGGGCCGTAGTCATTCGTGGGCTTCTTTCCCGCCTGGCCGAGGCTGGCTTGACCCGGTCGCAACTGGGCAGCGGGGGTGGCGCGCTTCTGGCGAAGGCCGCCAGTGAAATCCGGCTGCTGGATGTCTACCGCGCGGTCGAGGATACTGAACTTTTCGCCGTTCATCGCCAGCCACCCCTTGCGGAATGTGTTGTCGGGGGGAACATTCTTGCGGCCCTCAAACCTGCCCTGACACGGGCGCAAACGGCAATGGAAGCCGAACTGGGACGCACCACCATCGCCGAAATTGCCGGGCTGGTGAACGCGGCGGCGCACGCATGATGCCGCGCATGACGGCCTTGACGCATACCTAAAAATGTCTGTGTGGCATCGACACACAGACATACCATTGACCGCGCAGTCAAAGGGCGCTGACGGTCTAACCCTTCACGCCCTGAATTGAAAACTGGAGAAGATCATGACTATCGGAATCATCGGTGCAGGCGCGCTTGGCAGCAACGTGGCTCGGGCCTTTGCCCAGGTCGGCATTCCCGCCACCATCGCGAACAGCCGCGGCCCTGAAACCCTGACCGAACTGGTAAAGGACATCGGCCCGACGTTGAAGGCGGGCACATTGGCCGAGGCGGCCGCCGCCGACATCGTGCTGGTAGCGCTGCGGTGGGAAGATGCCGAGGCGGTGCTGACCACCTTGCCCGCATGGAACGGGCGCATCGTCATCGACGGCACTAACCCGGTGGCCTTCCTCGCCGAAGGTAGCCCCGAGAGGGACGACCTGACCAACCCGCTGGCGGCCTATGGCATCAAACCGCTGGATCTTGGCGGCATTCCGTCGACCGACGTCATCGCAGGCTTCGTGCCCGGCGCGCGCGTCGTGAAGGCCTTCAACCACAATGACGTAAATGTGCTGACTGAGCCTGCGGTGAATGGCGGACAGCGCGTGCTGTTCTATTCGGGCGATGATGCGGCCGCTAAAGGTCAAGTGCGTGACCTGATCGCATCGATGGGCTTTTTCCCCGTCGATCTGGGGACACAAGCTGTTGGCGGGCCATTGGCACAACTCCCCTTCGGCGCGCTTTCCACGGCGAATTTCGTCAAGTTCTAATGGAAATACCGGGGTCTGCAATTTGCGGACCCCGGTATGAAACGCTAGCGCATGGCGCACCTTGTTTTTCGAACAAAGCAATCTGCGCTTCAGGCTGTGCTCGATGAATGCTCAGCAACGGCTTTCTCTGCGGCAGTAGTGCCTGCCGAGGAGTGAACCCCACGGGATGAACCACGGACGCTGAGGATCTGACAGCTGGACGAGCCTCTTGTAGAGCACGCACCATGGCGCCCCGAGGTCCCTACGGTCGACATTTTACACCGTTCCAATCGCAGCTCTGCCAGGACAGCCGGTCTGGTATCATCCGGCAGCGTAATACGCAGCGCAGTGATGACCTATTGGCCCACGCCATTCCGCAACGCATGACCACCTTGGAAATATCTCTGCGCGGGCTATTGCGGAACTTGAGGCTCAAAGTCGGGGCCAAACCCCGTGGCACGTTCACACTTGCCACTTTCGTGCGGACCGTGAGCAATCCCTTGCATGACGCTGCGACTGAACCCCTGCCCCCGGCTCGGTCACGCTTGGATAAAGAACTGGCAGTCCTGGAACGCCGTGCCCGCAATTTGGCTCAGAATGACCTGGCGTTCCGTCGGCTGATATCCTCGTCCGGATTCGGTGCATTTGTGGACTTGGACCTGCACCGGTTTCTTTCCGGTCCAGTGCTCATGTTAGGCGGCCCTGTGTTCGAAGGCCACGGGTGATTTCAAGCCGAGGGCTAAGTGTTTCCGGCGCGGGTTGTAGAAGCCGTTGATGTATTCGAAGAGGGCGACTTCGACCTTGCGACGGGTGTGCCAGTTGCGGTGCCAGACGAGTTCGGCCTTCAGTGACTTTAAGAAGCTTTCAACGGCAGAATTGTCGTAACAGTTGAGAACAGGAGGCGTGCAGGTTGCCCGCCGCCGAGGCGCAAATCGCGCCACGGTCGCCGTGGCACGAGGCATCGCGGCAATCCTTCATTGGATTGATGCGATGGATGTGTCTTCAAGCGCCGCACGATGACCCTCTGTGCAATCTTTGATCGCACCTTCCGTCGGTAGGGTAGGGCGTCAGACCTGAATTGGCATTTCACTCAGCAGCGCTGGTTTTCGGTGGCCCTTGGGTTTCTAACTGGAGATGTTGTAATGCTGGGTCACCTTTGACGCCCACGGTCCACCCGTCGGGAACGCTTTCCTATCCTGAGCGAAGCCGCCTCCAGCACGCTGCTTTTGGCACGCGCAGCCGCAGTAGCAGCGGCGCGCCGATGCGTGAAACTTGCGGAGACAGAGGGCATGGCTCTCAGCCTGATGAGACGCTGTTACTCACGCGGTAGCTTGAACTGATTGCGTGTTCCACGGGATGATGGGCATCGATTCCACGCGAAGTTGGGCAGCCATCGTTTGCTGATCGAACTTGCACTGCGGATTGCTGGAATATTTGTGATCATCCTCATCCTAGTCCTCTTGCCGTGACCTTGCCGGGAACGCTGTGCATGATCGCTGTCCTTTCCAGCGGGAAGATGGCACCCGTCTTCCACAGTCAAAGGCCGCGCTATTTCGCCGAAAACCGTTTCGTCCTGCAGATGTCTTGTTCAGGGTTCCAGGTGGTTGGCGCATCCTTGATGGAAAAAGGCTGCTCTGATCCCTAATCACTTGCGCCGCATGATAGCTTCCGAAGGCTGGCTGATGGAGAAGAAGGATCATCTGGCTCGGCTGTGGCTTTCTGATCGCAGGCTTGGTTGTTTTCGTATGTCGCCTGGGCGAAGGGCTGGGACAGAACCGGGACCACACCGGGGCAAGGCTGGATCGACGTTGGGAAGGACAGGCCCGTGCTGTCGCAAAAAGAAAGGCCGACCATCGCGGTCGGCCTCTGGTTTTTCTATCTGAGTGCTGATCCGAAGCTGCGTAATATCACCGCTCAGACGGCGAATCCGACTGCTATTCGTTGACCGGTCGCGCAGTGTCATACGTCGGTTTACAACGCGCGACTTAGAGCTGCCATTCCTCGAATTTCTGGCTAAAGCTCTTCAGCAACTGCGCATCGGCATCCGTCTCGTCCAGCGGCATATCAGGCGTTCCGTCCGGCTTGACCACAGGCGGAACGCTGGGTTCCGGTTCAATCGCAGGCTCGGGCGGCATTGACGCATCAATCACTGTCGCAACCGGGTCAGACCCTGCGACCTCTATGGTGTCAAACTCGGACGCGGCTTCAACAGTATCCTGTGCAGCTTCGCTCAGGGGCTGGGCCTGTGCTTCGTCCGGGTGCGCGATGATTGCCACCGTGTGCTTGGTGCGCTTTGCCGCCTTTACCTTGGGATCGCACGTTTTCTTTTCCCCGGTCTTGCGACGATAGCCCTGCAAAGTGCTCGCACTCATCGGCAAACCTTGGTCGGCGAGGAACTGCAAGATTGCCGACAACGGCAGTTCGAGATCGCGCTCCATTTCGGTCAGCGTTGGCTCGAGCGCTTCGATGGCTTCCTGCCGCGACAACTGCTGCTTTTGATACTTCGGAAGCGCGCGTGCGGCTTCCTTGATGCGCTCGATCTCTTCGCGAGAAATCTTGAAACGGGTTTCACGCATGTGTTGGGTCTCCCTCTGTTTTGGCCCAACCCTTCTAATATGCGCGACCTGCGAAAATGCGAAACGGGTTTGCAGCGATTTTTCGCGCGGGCTTCACTTTTTTCCGACAGCCTTCTCTGTCTTTGTTTGCGGGGCTTTCGCTCCAAGACCTCACAGGCGTCCAGTTGCCTCCTGCAAAATGTCGCGCTGGCTGGAGCAAGGTTTTCACGATGAGACTGCGCGACCCAACGACCTGAGCATCCGTTTTGCCCAAAGTGAAAATGCGGGGCGAAGTGGGTCGATGGGTCTGGGCGCGGGCATAGAACGGCGACGGGCCACACCCCTGATCCACCAGAATAAAAATCCGTTTCGCTGGAATCAAAACCGGGCGGGTGGGGTTCGATGCGTATGCGCGCTGACACACGACGCATCCTCCGGATTCTGGGGGGTAGAAAAGCGCTCAGACCCGAAAATTTTCTTTTCGCGTTTTCACTGAGGTCGCCGACCCTAAGGCGTGGACCTGAAAATCCGGAGATTTCGTAATGCCTGCCCCGACCATAAAGCAACTCTTGGAATCGCTCACCAACATCCTGACCGTTGTCGACCTGCCGACCGAAGCAGAGCGTCGGCGCTGGGTTGAGCAAAATGCCATGATGGTCCTCAGCGCCCGCTTTCCCGGATTGGCGGATGGATCGCTGGCGGCCGTGCAAGAGACGCTGCTGCGGATCGAGGCGGATATGGTGGTCGACACTCTGAACATCGCATCGCTTCGTGCCGCACAACGGGCGGAGGATCGGTGATGCTAAACATTCGGAAACTTGCAGGTGATGGCAGTTATCTCACCGAAGGCTGTCCGGTCGCGTCCTATGGGGCTTATCTTTCGGACGGGGTCACGGTTGGCACGGCACCGGTCTTTTGGGTTCTTGGCCGGAAACCCGAGGGGACCACGGTGGACCTGGGGCTGGCCGATCTGGCGACCTGCGATCTGACGCTGAAAACCATCCTGCCCCGGCTGATGCGCGGAGAGCATCCGCGCACCGGAGGCATCGTGGTCGCAGGCAAGCGCAAGGAAAAGGGCGGCAAGGCGTCACCGCCCGGCGCTTATGAAATCCAGGCAAGCGTCCCGAAATCACTCTCGGTGCTCTCGGAACTAGGCGAGGTCGCCGAACCGGGGCTGAAGGCGAAGATTGCGGATATCCACCGCCGCGCGCTGCAGACCGGACTGCAGATGGCCTTTGATCTGGGCCTGATCTGCACGCGCAAAAAGGGGCGTTATGTTCCCGTCGCGCAATGTGCCATTATTCCCTTTGAGCATGACACCAGCCGGGCGGATGACCCTCTGGGTCACATCCATGCCGTCCTGTTGAAATCGGCCTATGCGGCGGACGGTGCCGTCATGCAGATCGACAACAAACTCCTCATGGACTTCAAAGGGGCCTTGGCGGCGTTGATCCGCTGCGAAGAAGTGCGCTTGCTGCGCGAAGAGCTGGGGATCGCAGTCGAACCGGCGGGCCGCAACTACGAGATCGAGGGCATCCCGCGCACGGTGGTGGATCTCTTCTCGAAGCGGCGTGAGGTGATCACCGGCGCCATGGCGAAGATGGACAAATCGACGGCGCACCATCGCGACCTCGCGCAGGCTGTGGCCTACGACACGCGGTCGCGGAAATCGTATGAAGCGGCGGATGATCTGCGCGCAAAATGGGTAGATGAACTGCAGGGCATCGGCTGGACACCCATGCAGTTGGTCACCGCTGTCCGGCGCGCATCAGTAGCCGTCATCGCCGACCCGGCGGCAGATCGGATGGCTGATCGGATGGCTCTCGCATCTCCGGCGGCACGAAAGGCCGTCGCAGACCTTGCGGCTGAGAAATCGATCTTCAGTCAGGCCGATCTTTTCCGCACCGTCTTTGAAGCAGTCCAGTGCCATGGTATCGGCGCAACCTGTGCCTTGGATCTCGCCCAATCCCTGATAAGCGACCAAGAAGTGATCCGCGTTTCCTCGCGCGAGCGGAAACCGATGTTCACCCATCGCACCACCTTGGAAACTGAGCAGGCCATCATCCGCGATGCGGATCACCTCGCAGCATTTCCCCCGGTCAAAAACCTTCAAGGTCAATCACAATTGGTGCACTTCGCACAGAAGCATAACGCGAACCCGGAACAGGCCGCGGCCTTTGCCGAGATCCTTACGGGACCAGGTCTGGCGCTGCTGCATGGCGCGGCAGGCACCGGCAAGACCTATCTCACGAAACGTCTCCGCAGGGCGCTCATCAGTCTCGGATATGACGTCATCGGCACGGCGCCGTCCCACAAGGCGACGACTGGGCTTCGTAACGGTGCAGAGTTCGAAGAGGCTGCCACTCCGGTGCTGGCAAAACTCTTGAACGACATCGACAGCGGTCGCCGCGTCCTGACCGCGCGGAGCTTCGTCATCCTTGACGAGGCCGGTATGGTCACGGCCGCGGATATGCACCGCCTGCTGGCGGCCTGTGCTGCGGCTGGTGCGCGACTATTGCTGCAAGGTGATACGCAGCAATATCGCCCTGTCGGCGCCGGTCGGCCGTTCGCCCTTTTGTGCCGTCTGCAGCCACCGACCCGGTTGGAAGCCATCACAAGGCAACAGGGCCGGACGGCTGAGGAGGGCGAATGGATGCGCGCCGCCTCGACCGACTTCAGCCAAGGACAAACCACGCGTGCGCTGGAAGCCTATAACCGGATGGGCCACCTTGATTGGCATGGAAGCGCTGCCGCGACGATCGCCGCGGCGGTGGAAAGTTATGTCACGCATCGCCAGGTCTTTCCGCACGAAACCCGCGCGATGACGATCCAGTGGAATGAAGACGTTTCCCCGGTCACGTTAGCAGTGCGCGACCGGTTGAAGGCGTTGAACTTGATTGAACTGAATGACATCCGCATCAAGGTTTTGCCGCGTGGGCGGGACCATGTCGTGCCGGTCGATCTGGATCTGACGGTGGGCGATGAGGTGATCTTTGGTGAAAGCGTCACGGGTCCGGGATGGCGGCTCAACAACGCCGATATCTGCCGCATCGACGGGATCGAGGATCGGGACAGCGCTGACCCGCTCTTCATTCTCGCACCGATGGAGCAGGGGTCAGGCGCCGCTGTCATCCACGTGCGTCTGTCGCAATTGGTCGGGCGGCGCGATGGAGATGTCCCAGCAGTGCCGCGTTTCCAGCACGCCTACGCGATCACCGGTCATGCCGCACAGGGTATCACGGTCGACGCACACTTTGACATTGCCCTGCGTCCTCGAGGTCGGGAGGGCACCTATGTTTGCGCCACGCGGCATCGCCAGGACTTCCGCATGTTCATCGACCTCGGGCGCCTTGCTGATGACCGCCTCGCCGAGGCACCGACGCGTCTTGTCCGCGATGGGGGCGGGGTGCGGTTCCTGCCACCGATCGCGGTGGAGTCGCT
>CALRPK020000050.1:0-8004 GCA_943370015.1 Paracoccus haematequi | reverse complement strand
AGGCCCAAACTCTCCCCCGGAGAGTTTGGGCCTGTCTTGCATTCGCGACTCAGAAAGTGCCGCCCTCACACATGCTGCGCGCCGTTCACCTCTAGCTCGGCACCCGAAATATAGCTCGACTGGTCCGAGCACAGGAACCAGATCGCATCGGCCACCTCGCGCGGTTGGCCCAGACGCTGCATCGGCAGTTTCTCGACGATCTTGTCGGTTCCGGGTGACAAGATCGACGTCTCGATCTCGCCGGGGGCAATCGCGTTCACGCGCACGCCCAAGGGGCCGAAATCATGCGCCATTTCCCGCGTCAGTGCGGCCAGCGCGGCCTTTGACGTCGAATAGGCCGCCCCGGCGAAGGGATGCACCCGCAGGCCCGCGATGGAGGTGACGTTGACCACGGATCCCTTGGCCGCCGACAACTCATCCTTCAGCCCGCGCGCCAGCACGATGGAGGCGAAGAAGTTGACGTGGAACACCTGTCCCCATGTGCGCAGGTCAGTCTCCAGCGTGTTCAGACGCGCGCCCCCCGGCCCCTTGGGGCTGATGCCGGCATTGTTGACCAAGGCATGCAGACGCCCGTTGATCTTTTCCTTGATCGTGGCGATGGCGGCGATGGTCTTGTCGGGGCTGGCGAGGTCGATCTGGATGTGGTTTTCCTCGCCCCCCGGCCAAGGGCAACGCGGATCGAAGGGTTGGCGCGAACAGGTCAGGACGCGCCAGCCCTCGGCAGAGAACCGCTTGACCGTGGCATGCCCGATCCCGCGCGACGCCCCGGTCAGGACGATGGTTTTTTGCTCAGACATCATCGTCTCCATTTTCTTAGTTATTTTGTAGGGTATCTTCCACCGGATGTGAAGCCCGCCGATATGTCACAAAATCCTTGCTTGGCATGTATGGCCTTAGGCACTACCAAAGGCCACCCGCAGCAAAGGGCCACCCTTCATGAAACCGCAGACCAGCACCATGTCCGACGCCGCCTCGACCGCCAAGATGCTTTCCGAAGCCCTGCCCTATCTGCAACGCTATTCCGGCGCAGTGGTCGTCGTGAAGTTTGGCGGCAATGCGATGGGCGATGATGCCGCAATGGCCGAATTTGCCCGCGATATCGTGCTGATGCGACAGGTGGGCGTGAACCCCGTGGTGGTGCATGGCGGCGGGCCGATGATCAATGAGATGCTGACCAAGCTGGGCATCAAGTCCGAATTCGTGCGCGGCAAACGGGTGACGGACAAGGCCACAGTGCAGGTCGTGGAAATGATCCTGTCGGGTCTGGTGAACAAGCGGATCGTGCAGGCGATCATGGATGCCGGGGGCCGCGCGGTCGGTATCTCTGGCAAGGATGACGATCTGATGGTCTGTGAGGCGGATGATCCCGAACTCGGCTACGTTGGCCGCCCGGTTGAGATGAATGTGCAGGTGCTGCGCGATCTCTATAACGCCGGGATCATTCCCGTGGTCGCGCCGGTGGCGACAGGGATGGCGGATAATGAGACGTTCAACGTCAATGGTGATACCGCCGCCGGGGCGATTGCGGGGGCGCTCAAGGCAGACCGTCTGCTGCTTTTGACCGATGTCGCGGGGGTCAAGGGGGCCGATGGCGTGGTGATGACCCAGATCACCCCCGAAGAGGTGCGTGAGATGACCACCTCTGGCATTATCGCAGGGGGCATGATCCCCAAGACCGAAACCGCGCTGAAGGCGCTGGATGAGGGCGTGCGCGCGGTGACCATCCTAGATGGCCGCGTCGCCAATGCCTGCCTGATGGAGTTGTTCACCGACCACGGCGCCGGGTCACAAATCCGCTCGACCATCCCGCGTGTGACCCCGCGCGTGAAGCGGTGAGCCTTGCTCAGACGCTCGCCGCCCATCACCTGACGGTGCTGGGCGGGTTCCATCCTACGGATGAGGATGCCACACCCCCCGGAACCCAGACCCTGCTGCTGTTGGGTCCGGCCGAGCCGGGGTTTTGGGCGCATCTGACCGCGCAGCCGGAATGGAGCGATGCGGCGGCTGATCCGGTGGATCGCTGGTCGCGGCGGGTGATCGGGCGGGTGGCCTGTGATCTGGGGGCCAAGGCGCTGTTTCCCTTTGGTGGGCCGCCCTACCACCCCTTTTACCGCTGGGCGTTGAAATCGGGGCGCATCTGGGACAGCCCGGTGCGGCTGCTGGTCAGCGCGGATCAAGGGCTGATGGTCAGCTTTCGCGGCGCTTTGGCGCTGAAAGAGCGTGTGGATATCCCCGCCCCGACGGCAAAGCCCTGTGACACTTGCGAAAAGCCCTGCCTTTCCGCCTGCCCTGCCGAGGTTTTGGGCGCGACAGGCTATGACGTGCCGGGGTGTCATGCGTTTCTGGACACCGCCGAGGGCGCAAACTGCCTTGGCGCGGGCTGTCAGGTTCGGCGCGCTTGCCCCGTCTCACAGGGCTATGCAAGACTTCCCGAACAGTCGGCCTATCACATGAGCCGATTCCACAGGGTGGAATGAACCGCCCTGCCACAGGGGGGAAATCATGAAGCGGCTGATCCTGACGCGCCACGCGAAATCCAGCTGGGACGACCCGCTGACCCCGGACCATGACCGCCCGCTGAATGAGCGTGGCAAGGCGGCGGCGGCAGACCTTGGGGTCTGGCTTGCCTCGCGGGGCTATGT
Source organism: Paracoccus haematequi (assembly GCA_943370015.1). Classification (GTDB taxonomy): domain Bacteria; phylum Pseudomonadota; class Alphaproteobacteria; order Rhodobacterales; family Rhodobacteraceae; genus Paragemmobacter; species Paragemmobacter haematequi_A. The sequence goes on along the minus strand of CALRPK020000050.1, from coordinate 5,362 downwards.
GCCCGATGAGGTGCTGTGTTCCGACGCGCTGCGCACCCGCAAGACATGGAGCGGGATCGCCCCCGCCCTGCCCGGCACCCCGGTGCTGGAGTTGAAACCCGCCCTGTATCACGCCGGGCCAGATGTGATGCTGGCGGTGCTGAAACATGCCAAGGGCGATACGGTGATGATGATCGGGCACAATCCGGGCATTTCCGAGTTTGCCGCCCGTCTGGTGGCCCATACCCCGATCCATTCCGAATTCGCGCGGTATCCGACAGGGGCCACGCTGGTTTGCGATTTCGCAGTTGATGCGTGGGATCAGATCGTCTGGGGCTCGGCGATGGTTGATGATTTCACCATCCCGCGTGAGATTGTGGCTTGATGCTGAATTTCTGACGCTGGCCAAGGGGCGCGGCCGTCACGCCGGGGTGGTTGCACGTATACGTGCGGCCGCCCCGGGGGGACGGGACGGCCGCGCCCCGATGCTTTGGGCATCGGGGCAATCCCTGTCGTCGCACCCTTGAGACAACTAGCCCTTCTCAATGCCCCAGAATCTGCGACAGGAACAGCTTGGTCCGGTCGCTCTTGGGGTTATTGAAGAACTCACGCGGTTCGTTCTGTTCGACGATCTGGCCCTGATCCATGAAGATCACCCGGTTCGCCACGGCCTGCGCGAAGCCCATCTCATGGGTCACGCAGAGCATCGTCATCCCCTCTTCGGCCAGTTCGATCATGGTGTCGAGCACCTCTTTGATCATCTCTGGGTCAAGCGCCGAGGTGGGTTCGTCAAACAGCATGATGCGCGGCTTCATGCAGAGCGACCGCGCGATGGCGACGCGCTGCTGCTGACCGCCGGACAGTTGGCCGGGATACTTATGCGCCTGTTCAGGGATTTTCACCTTTTTCAAGAAGTGCATCGCGGTCTCTTCCGCCTCGCGTTTCGGAACCTTGCGGACCCAGATCGGCGCGAGCGTGCAGTTTTCCAGAATGGTCAGATGCGGGAAAAGGTTGAAGTGTTGGAACACCATCCCAACCTCGGACCGGACCTTGTCGATGTTCTTCAGGTCTGAGGTCAGTTCTGTCCCGTCCACCACAATCTGGCCCTGCTGGTGTTCTTCCAGCCGGTTGATGCAGCGGATCAGCGTGGATTTGCCAGACCCCGACGGGCCGCAGATGACGATGCGTTCGCCCCGGTTCACCGTCATGTTGATGTCGCGCAAGACGTGGAACTGGCCATACCATTTGTTCATGCCCGCGATGCGGATGGCGACCTCGTCCGAGATTTGCATTTTCTGTGCTTCAGCCATGATGTTTCCTCAGCGATGGTCGGTCTTGAGCTTCTGTTCCAGATACATCGAGTATCGGGACATGCCGAAGCAGATGACAAAGAAGATGGCACCGACGAAAATGTAGGGCTCCCAATAGATGCCCTTCCAGTCGATGTCGGCGCGGACGATTTGGGTGACGCCTTTCAGCGGGTCCATCAGGCCGACAAAGGCGACCAGCGTGGTGTCCTTGAACAGCCCGATGAAGGTGGACACGATGGCCGGGATCGACACTTTCAGCGCCTGCGGCAGGATGATGAACCGCTGCGCCTGCCAGTAATCAAGGCCAAGCGCATCTGCCGCCTCATATTGCCCGCGTGGCAGGGCGGCGAGACCGCCGCGGATCACCTCGGCCAGATAGGCGGCGGCGAAAAGGGTCACTAGGATGATGACGCGCAGGATGATGTCGAAGTTCGTCCCCGGCGGCAGAAAGTATTGCAGCAGCAAGGATGCCGTGAACAGCAGTGTGATCAGCGGCACGCCCCGGATGAATTCGATGAACCCGACGCAAAGGGTTTTCACGATCAGCATGTCGGACTGCCGCCCAAGGGCCAGCAGGATACCGACGGGCAAGGAGAAGGTGATCGCTGTCACGCCGATGGTGATCGCCAGCAGGAAGCCGCCGAATTCATCCGATTGCACCGATGTCAGGCCAAAGGGGATGGCGTTGTTCAGCGCCACCGTCACCGGCACGTCAAACACCAGCCACCATGCCAGCGCCACGATCAGGCCAAGGCCTGCCGCCATGCCCGGCCCTGCGCGTTTCAGCAGAAGCGAATAGACCGCCGCCAGCAGGACAAATCCGAACAGCGCACCCAGCGGCACCCAGATCGGCCCACCCCACAGCAGCCAAAAGCAGAGCGCGGGGTAAAGACCGGTGAACCACAACAGCTTGCCCGATCCCGCCGCCGTCAGCGCCATCATCGCGCCAATCGTCAGCAAGGACAACGCCAGCGCCAGTTTCCACACGAAGGGCGCATCGGTCTGGGCGGGCACCTCATTCGGGACGGCTGAGGCGGCGAGTGTGACAAGGATCAGGATCATGGCCAAGACAGCGCCCAGCAGGATCAACAGCTTGCGCTTTTGCCCGGCAAAGAGCACCGGCCCCATCGCGGCGAACAGCAGGCAGAACGCCAGAACCGGACGCCACCACAGATCCACCGGGTAGAAGCCGAAGATGAACTGGTGCCAGCGTTCGCGCACCACGGCCCAGCAGGCGCCGCTTGCGCCCTCGCCCGCCGTTTTGGCGATGATCTCACGGCATTCGCCCAAGGACCCGGCGGTCCAGACGCCGTTCAGCCACCATGGCAGGGCGGAACTGACCAGCAGCCAGATCACCACCAACCCGAACAACGTCAAGATCGTGTTGAACCAGCTTGAAAACAGGTTTTCGCGCAGCCAGCGCACCACCCCTGCCTCACGCAATGGCGGGGGCGAGGGTTGCATCATTTCGGTGCGGACGAAGTGGGTGTCTTTTGCCTCCGCCATCTCAGCGCGCCTTCAATTGAACGGATTTGTTGTAGAAGTTCATGACCGTCGAGATGGTCAGGCTGAGCGTCAGATAGATCGCCATCATCAAGAGCATGCACTCCAACTCGCGGCCCGTCTGGTTCAGCGAGATGCCCCCCAGCGTGCCACGCAGGTCAAGGTAGCTGACCGCGATGCCTAGCGAAGTGTTCTTGGTGATGTTCAGGTATTGGCTGATCAACGGCGGGATGATGACGCGCAGGGCTTGCGGCAGGATCACAAGGCTCATGGTGCGTCCAGGGCGCAAGCCAAGGGCAAAGGCGGCCTCGGACTGGCCCTTGCTGATGGCAAGGATACCGGCGCGGACGATTTCTGCGATGAAGGCCGATGTGTAAAGCGTCAGCGCCACCAAAAGCGCGGTGAAGGAATGCGCGACAAGGATGCCGCCCTTGAAGTTGAAACCGGCCAGCGCCGGGATGTCCCAATGCAGGCCAAGCGCCAGCGACAGGGCGATGATCGGGGCAAACAGCACGAGCAGCGACTTCCACCATGTGGTGGGGCGGTCGCCGGTCGCCTCTTGCTTCAGGCGGGCGGCGGTCAGGATGCGGGCATTGGCCCAGAACGAGGCCACGAGCACCGCGATAAAGGCCAGAACGGTAAGATTGACCGGAATGCCGCCGATTTCAAAGCCGCCCAACGAATGATCGACCATCGGTGCAGGGATATTGGTGCCGCGGTTGGTGATGGCCACCGTGCCGCCCAGCACCATGGATGCCGCGGGTTCCACGCCTTCGGCCGCTTTGAAATCGCGCGGTGATGGGGTGACTTCGGACAGGATCACATAGGCGAGCAGGATCCACAAAAGCACCGGCACGTTGCGGAACACTTCGACGTAGACCGTCATCAAGCGGCTGACGAGCCAGTTCTTGGACAGGCGCAAGACGCCGATCAGCACACCAAGGATGGTGGCGAATATGCAGCCCAGCACCGCGACGGCCAGCGTGTTCAACAGCCCAACCAGCAGCGCGCGGAAATGGGTGCTGTCGTTGGTATAGGGGATCAGTTGCTGGCCGATGTCATAGCCCGCACGCTGCCACAGGAAGCCGTAGTTGAATTCCTTGCCCCGGATCGCAAGGTTTTCGATCGTGTTGTTCAGCAGCCAAGCGAAAAAGGCCGCGACAAGGATCAGGACAAAAACCTGGATCGTGACCGCGCGATAGCGCGTGTCGTATATGAGCATCGAGAGCCGAAAGCTTTCTTTCGGCGCGTCATGGGCAAGTGCCATCGCGAATTTTCCCCTGTGAAGTCGCGCGATTTGGTCGCGCAGCCCCGGTTATCCGGGTGCTTCGTGCCCTCGGCCTATGACCAGAGGGGCGGAAAGAAGAACGGGGGCACCCGTTTCAGGTGCCCCCGCAAATATCAGATCAACGGAACGGCGGAGCGTATTGCAGACCACCCTGGGTCCACAGCGCGTTCAGGCCGCGTGCGAGGTTGATCGAGGTGCCTTCGCCGATGTTGGTCGCGAAGATTTCGCCGTAATTGCCGCCAGCCAGGATGGCGCGCTTGAACGCGTCATTGTCCAGACCGAACTTGACCGCCATTTCGCCCGACAGGCCAAGCAGACGCTTGACTTCTTCGTCATTGGTCGAGGCTGCGACTTCTTCGACGTTGGCTTTGGTGATGCCTTTTTCTTCGGCGATCAGCAGCGCGTAGTAGGTCCAGCGAACGATGTCGCCCCAGTTGTTGTCGCCATGGCGAACGACCGGGCCGAGCGGTTCCTTGGAGATGATTTCCGGCAGGATGATGTGGTTTTCAGCATCCGGCAGGGTGGCGCGGCTGGCAGCCAGACCCGAAGCGTCGGTGGTATAGGCGTCGCAGGCACCGGCCAGATACTGGCGCTGACCTTCGGCGTCATCCGCAATGGTGACGGGCTGATAGGTGATGTTGTTCTGCTTGAAGAAGTCAGCAAGGTTCAACTCGGTCGTGGTGCCGGTCTGGATGCAGACGGTGGCGCCATCCAGTTCCTTGGCCGAAGACACGCCGAGGTCTTTCTTCACCATGAAGCCCTGACCGTCGTAGTAGTTCACTGCGACGAAATCGAGCGCGAGTTCGGAATCGCGGCTGGCGGTCCAGGTCGAGTTGCGGATCAGCACGTCCACTTCGCCCGACTGCAGCGCGGTAAAGCGCGTCTCGCCGGTGGTCGGGACAAATTTCACCTTGGTCGCATCGCCCAGAACGGCGGCGGCAACGGCGCGGCACAGGTCCACGTCAAAACCAGCCCAGTTGCCATTGGCATCCGGTGCGCCGAAACCGGTCAGGCCGGTGTTGGAGCCGCAGATCAGCTCGCCACGGGCTTTCACCGCCTCAAGCGTCGCTTGGGCCGAAGCGGCACCTGCGACCATGGTTGCGGCGGCAATCGCGCCAAGCAGATAGGTTGTCTTCATTCTTTCCTCACCCGTGTATCGGTTTGGCCCCTGACATCTGACCGGCGGGGCAACGGTCCGTCGCGCGTTTAACCTCTTGGCGGGTCGTCCGGTGCCATTGCCCGAACGGCCAAGATAACGGAAGTGCCGTGATGGCATTGCATA
>CALRPK020000049.1:0-8032 GCA_943370015.1 Paracoccus haematequi | reverse complement strand
ATCCAGACCCAGACGCTTGGCCATTTCGATCCACAGATGGCTGAACTGGCCATGCCGCGCCATCAGCACGCGGTCGCCGGGGTTCAGCGTGTTGGTGATCGCGGCTTCCCATGCGGCGGTGCCAGAGCCGGGGAAAATCATGACCTTCCCGGCCTCAGTCTTGAAAAGTGTCTTCAGGTCCCGAAACAGGCCCAACCCCAGATCGCCGAAATCCGGCGCGCGGTGGTCCTGCATCGGCACCATCATCGCTTGGCGCACGGCTTCGGGAACGTTGGTCGGGCCGGGAATGTAAAGATGCTGGATGCCGGTTTTCATAATGTCCTCCCTCGGGGTTGGGGGACTGATGCCACTGCTTAGGATTTGTGCAAAGTGAAAGCGGGTCGCGCTGTGAATGCGAGAATTTACAAACCGTGTTTTTTGTAATATTGTAAACTTAACCAATCCAATTTTGTGTGCGACGGTATGCAGAAAACCTTCATCGGCCCCCACCTGCGCCGCCTGCGGCTGGAACGTGGCGAAACGCAGCAACAGATGGCACGCGCGCTGGGGATCAGCGCCTCTTACGTCAACCTGTTGGAAAACAATGAACGCTCGGTTTCCGTGGCCGTTATGCTCCGGGTGTTTGAGGTCTATGGAGTCGATTGGCGCGACATTGCCGATGATGACGGCACCAGCCAATTGGCCGACCTGCGCGCCATGATGCAAGACCCGCTCTTTGCCGATCTGCGCCCCGACCTCGCCCAGATGCGCGCGGCCTTGGTCCATTCGCCGGGTCTTGTGGGGTCGTTTCTGCGGCTGCACAGTGCCTATCAGGCGGCCACGGATCAGCTTTTGGCGCTGACAGCGGGGGAAACCCCACAAATCCTGTCAACTCCCGAGGCAGCGGTCCACAATGAATTCCGCCGCCACCGCAATCATTTCCGCGAATTGGAAACCGCCGCCGAGGGGTTCTGGCGCGGAGTGGCCATCGAATCGGATGAGATTTACCCCGCCCTGAAACAACGCCTGCGCGAACAGGTCGGCGTTCGCGTGCGTCTGGTCCGAGTCGAAGATCTGCCCGGCACCCTGCGCCAATATGACGAATCCCGCGGCGAAATCCTGCTGTCCGAGGCGTTGGATCACACCAACCGCATCTTCCAACTGGTGCATATGTGCGGCCTGCTGGAACAGCGCCCCTTGCTCGACATGCTGGCGGCGCGATCCGGCATCACCGATCCGCGCGGGGTGGCGCGGTTGCGGGTGGAGCTTGCCAATTACTTCGCCGCCGCCGTCCTGATGCCCTATGACGCCTATCTGGCAGAGGCGCGGGCGACGAAATACGACCTTGACCACATGGCCACCCGCTTTGGCGTCAGCTTTGAACAGGCTTGCCACCGCGCCACCACTTTGCAGCGCGACGGGGCGCAGGGGGTGCCGTTCTTCTTTCTGCGCATCGACAAGGGCGGCAACGTCACCAAACGCTTCAATGCCACGGGCTTTCACCTTGCCGAACATGGCGGGGCCTGCCCGCGTCTGGATGTGCACACCTCGTTCCGCACGCCGGGGCGGATCGTGCCGCAATTCGTCGAAATGCCGGATCGGTCGCAGTTCTTTGTGTTTTCCCGCACCGTAGACCGGCCCAGTTGGGCACGGCACGCACAAGACAACCGCCTTGCCGTGGCCATGGGCTGCGCCATCGAACACGCGCCCGAGATAGGCTATGCCGAAGCGTTCAGCGTCACCGGCGCCCGCATGACGCCCGTGGGGATCAACTGCCGCATCTGCCCGCGCGCGGGCTGCGAACAGCGCGCGCATCAGGCGGTGATCCTGTCGCAACCCGTCGATGAACACCGACGGGGCGCGACACGGTTTGAGGCGTGATCAATAGGCCTCCGTCGCGCCTGTCGCAAACTCCAGCGGCATGCTGGCGCGGATGTCGGTCGCGGAAAAGCCCAGCGTCAGGGTGAACGACCCCGCCTCTCGCCGCCAACAGCCCGCATCCACATCGCAGAACATGAAGGCACGCGGCGGTAGGTCGAGCGTGACGGTCACCTCTGCCCCCGCCTCTGCCCGGACCTTGGTAAAGGCCTTCAACTCGCGGCTTGGGCGGTCAACGCCGGCGACATCATCGCCAACATAGACCTGCACCACTGTCGCCCCGGCCCGTGTGCCCGTATTGCGCAGGCTGACCCGCAGACGCGCACCTTCGCCGGACTGCTCCACCGTGGCACCGAACATCTGGAAGGCGGTATAACCAAGCCCGTGACCAAAGGGGAACATCGGCACATGCCCCACGCGGTCATAGTGGCGATAGCCAATGTTCAGCTTTTCCTCATAGCGCACATGGCCGTTCAGACCGGGATAGACCTCCGGGTCTTGGCTGCGTGTCGGGTTATCCTCCCAGCGTTCGGGGAAGGTTTGCGGCAAACGCCCCCCCGGCTCAGCATCGCCCATCAGCACATCGGCGATGGCGTTCCCGCATTCCTGCCCCGGATACCAGGCTTGCAGGATCGCGGGCGCGTCCTTCATCCACGGCATTTCCACCGGCCCGCCGGTTTGCAGCACCACCACCGTGCGCGGATTGGCGGCCAGCACCGCCGCCACCAATTCATCCTGCCGCCCCGGCAGGCGGATGCCCTCAAGGTCTGACCCTTCGGTATCCCATTCCCCCGACCGCCCTACAAAGACGATGGCCGTTTCCGCCGATGCCGCCACCCGCGCGGCTTCGGCAATCTCGGCATCGCCCATCGGGCGGCCGATCCCAAGCCGGAAGGCCGAGAAGGTCAGGTTATCCCCCTGCTTGGCCGCATATTCCACGGTGATGGCATAGCTGCGGCCCGCCTCAAGCGTGACCTCACCCACGACCTCATCACAGCCTTCCTCAAAGAAGGTGCGGCCCTTGGTCCAAGTCGTCCAGACATCGGCCACCAGCTTGCCATCGACCAGCACCCGCACCGGACCTGTCGCGACAATCCCCACCCGATGCAGACCCGAGGTTTCGGGGGTAAACGTTCCGCTCATCCGCGCCGAAAACGCGCTCGGATCAACTTTGCCGCCGCCAACCGGCGGAATCCAGAACGCCGTTCCGCCCGTCAGGGATTCACTGTGCATCACCGGCCCAGACAGATCCCGGCTGGCGAAATACTCCACGTTCAAGGCACCCGCAAAAGCAGGCTCCCACCGGTGATTGGTGCAGCCGGGTGCATAGGCCAGCGCATCGGACCCCAACCGCGCGACCAGACCATCCCACGGGCTAACCGCGTAATGCGGGTTCAACTGCGCCGACCCGCCGCCCATGATCTGCGCCACCCGCGCATTCGGACCGATCACCGCAACGGTCTTCTTGGGCGCGGCCAAGGGCAACATCCCCTTGTTCTTGAGCAGCACCATGCCATCCGCCGCCGCCCGCCGGATCAGCGCGCGATGTTCCGGGCGGTTGTCGGCATGCTCCACCCGCTCCGACATATCGCGCAGCGCGCCGCAGCGATCCATCAGCCGCAGCATGTTCAAGGCGCGGGTGCGCACGGTATCCGCCGACACGTCCCCCGCCTCAACCGCAGCGATCAGCTTGTCGCCCCGGTCCCGCGTCGGTCCCGGCATTTCCAGATCAAGCCCGGCATTCACCGTCGGCGCAGTCGTGCGGGAACCGAACCAATCGGACATGACGATGCCGTCATAACCCCAATCCTCACGCAGCACCTTGGTCAAAAGCCAATGGTTTTCCGCCGCATAGGTGCCGTTGAGCTTGTTGTACGAGGACATGATCCCCCATGTCCCCGCCTTCTTCACCGCATCCTCAAACGGGCGCAGGTAAATCTCCCGCAAGGACCGCTCATCGACGTCAGAGCTGATCGTCGTCCGCTCAATCTCGGACTCATTGCCCGCATAGTGCTTGATCGTGGCCGAGACACCCTTGGATTGCAGGCCCCGGATGTAGCCCACGGCCAAAGCGGCGGTCAGTTCGGGGTCTTCGGAATAGCACTCAAAATTCCGCCCATTCGTCACGCTGCGGTGGATGTTCACCGTGGGGGCGAGCAGGACATGCGCGCCCTTCGACTTCACCTCATCCGCCAAAGCCTCACCGATTTCACCCAGCAAGGCCGGGTCCCACGTGCTGCCCAGCGCGATCCCCACCGGAAAAGCCGCCGACTGCACCCCGCCGATCAAAGACCCGCCCCCCCGCGCGCCATTGGGCCCATCGGTCACCCGCAGGCTGCCGATGCCATGTTCCGGCAAGGGCGCCACCGACCAGAAATCCTGCCCCGACAGCAAGGTGACCTGCTCTTGCAAGGTCAACCCATCGACCAATTGGCTGAGATCATCTTCGGTCATCGGGCGCTCCTGTGGCATCTATAACGTTTCAGGAGATGTATCGGCCCCGCCTGCCAAAGAAAAGCCCCGCACCAGCCCCGCACCAGCAATGACGCTTTCGTGAGCCGGAAACTTCCCGCCAAACCGCCCCGTAGATGCTGCGACGGCCCCAAAAGCCGCACCATCAAACCCGGAGACAACCCCATGAAACTGACCTTTGCCGCCGCGATCCTGACCACCGTTCTGGCGCTTCCCGCGCTGGCGCAAGACAACCCGATGGTGGGCGGCGCGCCGATGTTTGACGACAAGAACATCGTCGAAAACGCCGTGAATTCTGCCGATCACACCACGCTGGTCGCCGCCGTGCAGGCCGCCGGTCTGGTGGAAACGCTGCAATCGCCCGGCCCCTTCACCGTCTTTGCGCCCGTCAACGATGCCTTCGCCGCCCTACCACCGGGCACCGTGGACACGCTGTTGAAGCCGGAAAACAAGGGTCAACTGGTCAAGGTTCTGACCGCCCATGTCGTCGCGGGCAAACTGTCGGGGGCAGAGATCATGCGCCGCGCCAAGAACTCGGCGGACGGGTTCTATCACATGCAGACCGTGTCGGGCGACGCGCTGTCGGCACAGGTCAAGGGCAAAAACCTCTATCTGATCGACGAAATGGGCCATGCGTCCAAGGTGACGATTGCCGACGTCAACCAGTCAAATGGCGTGATCCATGTGGTGAACGCCGTTCTGGTCCCGCGCTGAAGCCTCGCGCTGACCACGCTGGGGTGTCGGGGCAACCCGGCACCCTTTTGCCGTTTCAGGCCCGCTTCAACCGGATCACAACATCGACGCGGGAAATCTGCATCCCATCGGGCACATCGGGCAGACCGGTGATACGCAACTGATCGGCGGGGGCATCGGTCAATTCGGCCCGATCCTCCCAATAGAAATGCGGATGATCATCCATGCGCGTGTCAAAGTAACTGCGCGCGCCATCGACCACGACTTCCTGCATTAACCCGGCAGAGCAAAACGCCCGCAACGTGTTGTAGACGGTGGCCAAGCTGACCTTCTCGCCCGACTGGCCCGAGGCGGCATAGAGGCTTTCCGCCGTCACATGCCGGTCCTGCCCGTCACCGACCAGCAGCGCCGCCAGCGCAAGCCGCTGCCGCGTCGGGCGCAATCCGCCGCGCGCCAACCAGTCCGTGCCCCGTTGCTGTGCCGTGTCGATCATGCGTTCGTCCACTTATTCTGCCCCCATATAAAGCCCGCGCGCAGGGCTTTTCAATCGAAACCGCGCAAGGACCGGGAACACGGGGTCGCAGGAGGCCCCTGCCACCCTTGCCACCCCTTCGGAACGGATGTTACAGATTCGCCTGTGATGATGAAATTTGACAAGGAAACCGGCGCCGATGGCCCTTTATCCGTCCAGCTTTGACAAGGAAGCCCTTCTGAAATGCGCCGCGGGAGAGCTTTTCGGCCCCGGCAACGCCCAGCTTCCCGCGCCGCCGATGCTGATGATGGACCGCATCACCGAGATTTCCGAAGACGGCGGCCTGCATGGCAAAGGCCATGTGGTGGCCGAATTCGACATCACCCCGGACCTGTGGTTCTTTGACTGCCACTTCCCCGGCAACCCGATCATGCCCGGATGCCTCGGCCTTGATGGGCTGTGGCAATTGACGGGCTTCAACCTCGGCTGGCGCGGCTGGCTCGGGCGCGGCTATGCGCTGGGGGTGGGAGAGGTCAAACTGACCGGCATGGTCCGCCCCGACCGCAAGATGCTGACCTACAAGGTCGATTTCACCAAGGCCCTAACCACCCGCCGCCTGACCATGGGCGTCGCGGATGGCATCGTCGAGGCGGACGGTGAGGTGATCTACATCGTCAAGGACATGAAGGTGGCGTTGAGCGAGGCGTAAGCCAAACGCCCAACACCTTATGTAACGCAACTCCTCAGGAGGGGCGCGCACGGCCCGTCGGGGTGGGTGCACGTATACGTGCGCACAGCCCGGTGGGGCGGGCTGTGCGCGCCCCGATGCTTTGGGCATCGGGGTAACACCAACCGTTGCGCCTTTGATGAACTAGAATTCAAATGGAAATCTTCCCCGCACCCTCAAAACCCGCGCTTTCTGTCCGTTCCGGACCTGACGGATCGTGCTTGGGTTGAACCCTGCCAGCGCACCCCCGCTGGCAGAGAAAGAGGGCTAAATGGACGGCGCATTCATTGACGGGCACTCTGTCATCGGCAGTATCATCCACCGCACGAACGGCTTTCTCTATCGCTGTCGCAATGACCGCAATTACTCCATGCTGCTGATGGAGGGCGCGGTAGCCGAGTTGACCGGCCATCCCGCCGCCGAATTTCTAGAGATGCCGCAACGGTCCTACTCTGGCCTGTGCCACCCTGACGACTGCGACGCGGTCTTTGCCGCCGTCGATGCGGCTTTGGAACGGCGCGAAAACTGGACCATCGACTACCGCCTGCAACGGCCCGACGGCTCGTGCCGCTGGGTGCACGAGGTTGGCGGCGGTGTGTTCGACGCCGCAGGCCAGTTGGAATTCCTTGAGGGCGTCGTCCTTGACCACGAGGCCCGCAAACGCGCGGACGATGACCGAACCACCCGCAACCGCCAGATCGAAGGGCGCTGCCGCACGCTGGTCCAAGAGACCAAACCCGTGCTGCGCGTGCTGCGCGAATTGCGCATCCTTGCCATCAACGCCCGCATCGAGGCCGCCCGCGCCGGTCGCGCCGGGGCAGGCTTTGCCGTGGTCGCGGGCGAGGTCGGGCGCATCGCCGACGAAACCGCCGCCCGCGCTGCCCGCGTGGCCGAACTGACGGAAGAGCTGCAAGACCTGATGCGCGCCAACGTCTGATTGGCGACAGCACCGGTTTTCCGCCAAACCATTCCGCCTCTGGCCGCCCCTGCGCGCGCCCACACTCGCGCCGGGAACGCTACCGCCATAGTGGCAATTCGGCATCCCCCTTGCCCCTTTCCCCCCTCTCCCTTAGAGACAAACCAAGGATCATGGAGGATAGCCGCATGCGTCGCGTCGTCATCACCGGGATTGGGATCGTCTCGCCCATCGGGAACAGTGCCGCCGAAGTGGAAGCATCCCTTCGCGCGGGCAAGTCGGGCATCGTCTTTGCCCCGGAATACGCAGAACGCGGCTTCCGCTCCCAAGTCCACGGCCAACCGAACATCGTGCTGGAAGACCACATCGACAAGCGCGACCTGCGCTTCATGGGCGATGGCGCGGCCTATAACTTCATCGCCATGGCACAGGCGGTGAAGGACTCGGGGCTTGAACCCTCGGACGTGTCCAACGACCGCACCGGCATCATCGTGGGCTCTGGCGGGCCGTCGACCAAATCCTTCTTCAAGGCGCATAACATCGTCCGCGAAACCGGCTCGCCCAAGCGGATCGGCCCGTTCGGCGTGACCAAGGGCATGTCGTCGACCACCTCCGCCTGCCTTGCCACGCCGTTCAAGATCAAGGGCGTGAACTATTCGATCACCTCGGCCTGTTCCACCAGCGCGCATTGCATCGGCAACGGCGCGGAACTGATCCAATTCGGCAAGCAAGACATCGTCTTTGCTGGCGGCGGCGAGGAACTCGATTGGACGCTGTCCTGCCTGTTCGATGCCATGGGCGCGATGTCGTCGAAATACAATGACGCGCCCGCCACCGCATCGCGTACCTATGACGCCACCCGCGACGGCTTCGTGATCGCAGGCGGCGGTGGTGT
>CALRPK020000048.1:0-8181 GCA_943370015.1 Paracoccus haematequi | reverse complement strand
GCAAGACCTGATCCTGATGGCCACGCTGGCGATCCCCCACTTCATCCGCCCACCAAGGGGCGCGCCACATCGGAGGCATGCTCCAATGCGTCAAGTTTCCCGAAAGCGGTTTGGATGGTCAAGCCTCGACGCAGCGGAAAGAAAAAACTGCCTGTTCACAGATCATTAGCTGGAAATTTCAGCACTCAAGGTGGGGTTTTGGCAGAAAAGGCGGCGGATTGTTACCCGCACAATCCGTAGAATCGGGCGGCTTGCAGGAACGCCTCATGCTTGATGGCGGCCAATTCGGCGGCGTCTTCATCCGCGCCCCATTCCTCAATCTGCCAATCTTCGTCGATGCGCGACAGGGTCCAAGCGGTGTCCGGATCGATCTGGCCATGGATCACCGCAAGGGCAAGCACCAGCGAACCCGACAGCGCGACAAGGTCATGGAAGGCGGCAAGCTGGAACGGGTTGAGCCCCGCCACCAGTGCATTGGCCCGTGCCAAGGCCGCGTCGGGTTGCGCGACATGCATGATCCCGGCGGTCACGGTCAGGTGCAGGTCCAGCGCTTCCGCCGCCCAAGCCAGCATGGGATCCCAAGCCGCCGCTTGACGCGCCACCAGCGGTTCCGGTCCAGTGGCGCGGTAGCACAGATGGTCCGACCCGCCATAGGCCGACAGCATCGTGGCCACATCGTCAAATTGCACCGCGACCTTGTCAATGGCCGAATTGGCGGTGCGGGTATAGGGCATGGTGTCGGGCTTGATCTCGCCCTGCTGCGCATCCCATTCGGCGGCGATGGCCTGCGCCAGCGCTTCGGTCGGCACCACCAGCAGCGTCTTGGCCGGGGTTTTCACCGCGCGGCCATCCAGTTGCACGGTCCAACCACCCTCAACCGCGACAACGGCAGAGGCGGTCCAAAAGCGTTTGGCTTTCCAAGCGCTCACTTAAACACCTCAAACGGGTCGGCGGGGACGTCGTCCTCTTTCCAATCCAGCGTTTTCCATGTCCGGGCCATATGGTCGGGCAAGGGGGCGGTAAAGGTCATCAACTCCTTGGTGATCGGGTGTTCTACCTTCAGCATCCGCGCATGCAGATGCAGCTTGCGGCTGACATCGCCGCCCACCGCCGCGCCCCAGCCGTCGCCAGCGTTTTCAACCTCTGACCCGCCGTATTTGCCATCCCCGAGGATGGGATGGCCGATTTCGCCCATATGGGCGCGCAATTGGTGCGTGCGGCCAGTGATCGGCTCCAGCGCCATCCATGACAGTCGGGTGCCAAGGAACCAGAGCGTGAAGTAATCGGTCTGCGCGCGCTTTGCGTCAGGGTATTCGCCCACCTTGCCGGGGTGGATGCACATCATCTTTTCCCCCTCACCGCGCTTGCCATGGCCCGGCGCCTTCATCAGCGCATATTTGATCGAGCCTTTGCGCGGATGCGGCACACCAGCGACGACGGCCCAGTAAATCTTGCGCGTGTTGCGGTGGCGCAGGGATTCGGACAGGCCGCGCGCGACGCGATCGGTGCGCGCCAGCATCAACAGGCCAGAGGTGTCTTTGTCCAGACGGTGCACCAGTTTGGGGCGGTCCTTGTAGCCGAACTTCAACGCCTCGGTCAGGCCATCGACATGGCGGTCACCTTGTCCGCTGCCCCCCTGCGAGGGCAGGCCCGGCGGTTTGTTCAGGACGATCATATGGTCATCCATGAACAGGATGCAGTCTTGGATCATCTTGGCATCGGCATGGCTGACGCCATCCGGGCGGGGACGCGAGGGCGCTTCGGTTTCCGGCAGGGGCGGGACGCGCACGGTCTGGCCGGGGATAATGCGATCCGACGCCTTGGCCCGCGCGCCATCGACGCGCACTTGGCCGGTGCGGCACAGCTTTTCTACCGCCCCTTGGGTCAGTTGCGGGAAACGCCGCTTGAACCAGCGGTCAAGGCGCTGTTCGCCCTCGTCTTCCGAGACGGTCAGGGTTTTGACACCGCTCATGGCTTACAGGCTCCGGGCAAGGGCCGCGCCAAGGGCGACGGCGAAAAGGGAAAGGCAGACCGAGGCCGCCACATAAACCGCCGCCTGCACGGGTTGCCCCGATTGCCACAGCTTCAACGCATCCAGCGAAAAGGCGGAAAAGGTGGTGAAGCCGCCAAGGATGCCGGTCATCAGCAAAGGCGAAAGCTGGGTCCGCTGGGCGAGGGTCACGAAGAGGATGCCCATGGCGAAACATCCGACGATGTTGACCGCCAGCGTGCCCCAAGGCCAGCCCGGCGCGATCCGCGCGGCGGCGGTCACGGTCAGGAAGCGGGCCACGGAACCGAGGGCTCCGCCCAAGGCGACAGGGATCAGGCTTTGGATCATGGGGTTTCCATTGCCCCTTGGGGCGCGAATGTCAACGGGGGAAGGGGCTGAGGACCGACGCGGGGAATGTCCAGTGGACATTCCCGCCGGTCCGATTGCGGCTGAGGCAACGAAGCCGCAAGGGGGTGTCCGCAATCCCCACGTTTTGGGCACGCGGCGCGTCCGACCGGGCGGGGGCGATTTATCGCGCCCGCCAAGGGGCGCACGCGCAGGCATGTTGAAGCCTTGCGTTTCGCGCGGGTCACTTGCCCCGCGCGACCTTGACGGTTGGCTACCCCCCCTGCCGCTTTGCCCGCAGCTTGGCGAAATACTCCACCCGCTTCTTCAACTCGCGTTCAAATCCGCGTTCCGGGGGGGCGTAGAACACCGGGCGCTTCATGCCTTCGGGGAAGTAATCTTGCCCGGAAAAGCCATCCTCTGCCTCGTGGTCATAGGCATAGCCTGACCCATAACCGATCTCTTTCATCAGCTTGGTCGGCGCGTTCAGGATATGGCGTGGCGGCATCAGGCTGCCGGTGTCGCGCGCGGCGGCGCGGGCGGCCTTGTAGGCGACATAGACCGCGTTCGATTTCGGGGCCAGCGCCAGATAGACCACCGCATTGGCAAGGGCCAATTCGCCCTCAGGGCTGCCAAGCCGTTCGTAAGTCTGCCATGCCGCGATGCAATGCTCCTGCGCCTGCGGATCGGCCAGACCGATATCCTCCACCGCCATGCGCGTCAGGCGACGGGCGAGGAAGCGGGGGTCTTCGCCGCCCTCCAGCATCCGCGCGAACCAATAGAGGGCAGCATCGGGATCAGAGCCGCGGATGGATTTGTGCAAGGCAGAGATCAGGTTGTAATGCTCTTCCCCTGATTTGTCGTATTTCGCCGCCCGCCGCATCAGGCGTTGCGACAGGGCGGCACGGTCAAGCGGGCGGTCCAGCTTCCACGCGGCCACTTGTTCGATCAGATTGAGCAGCGCGCGACCGTCGCCATCGGCCATTTCAAGCATCGCCTCTCGTGCGTCACCCGTCAGCGGCAAGTTCCGGGCGAGTTCTTTTTCCGCCCGCTGCGCCATCAACTCGAGATCGGTCAGCGACAGGCGTTCCAGCACGATGACCTGCGCGCGGGACAAGAGGGCGGCGTTCAACTCGAAGCTCGGGTTTTCGGTCGTGGCCCCGACCAGCAGGATCGTCCCATCCTCCATATGCGGCAGAAAGCCGTCCTGCTGGGCCTTGTTGAAGCGGTGGATTTCATCGACGAACAGCAGCGTGCCCTGCCCGTTTTGCCGCCGGATGCGGGCCTGTTCGAACACCTTCTTCAGGTCTGGCACACCCGTGAAGATCGCCGATATCTGCACAAAGGCGAGATCCGTTTCATCCGCCAGCAACCGCGCGATGGTGGTTTTGCCAACGCCGGGCGGACCCCACAAGATCAGCGACGACAGGCTATGTGCCGCCAGCATCGCGCCCAAGGGACCGTCGGGCGACAGCACATGGCCCTGCCCGATCACATCGGACAGGCGCTGCGGGCGCAGGCGGTCTGCCAAGGGGCGCGGGCCTTCGGCACGCGGCGCGGCAGAGGGGGAGTCGAACAGATCAGCCATCCCGCCACTGTCGCGCGACAGGCGATTGGGGGCAAGCCCGCGTCAAACCCGGAAACGCAAGCGCAGCGCCTGACCCTGCCGCACCACATCCGCCACCCAGACCCGCGTCTGCATCTGGGCAAGGTCCAGCACATCTTCGGGCACGGCAACCGTTTCGCCGTTCAGCGCCAACAGGATGTCGCCGGGCTGCAAACCTGATCCTGCCGCATAGTCCTGAACGCTGGTGATAACCACGCCTTGGGCCATCAGCGGCAGGTCATAGGCCGCAATCTGTGCCGGATTGATCCGCGCCACGGTCAGACCGCGCAAAGGCACAGCATCGGACACGGTCTGCGGATCGGCAGGGGGATCGTCGGGCGGGGCGATCAGGGCAACGCGTCCCTCTTGCACGGCGCCATCAGCAAACCACTTCACCGCCGCATCGGACCCCACGCCCCGTGCGGCCAGCCGGAACATCATTTCCTGCGGGGTATTGGTCGCGGCCCCGTCGACGGTCAGGATCACATCGCCGGGTTTGATCCCCACGGCGGCAAAGGGACTGGCGGGGTGCAGTTCCGACACCAGCACGCCATCGGGACGGTCCAGCCCAAGGCTTTCGGCCAAGGCGGCATCCATCCCCTGCCCTGACAATCCGGCCCAAGGCCGGGCAAATTCAGTCGCCCCGCCTTCGGCCTGCGCCACGACCGAGGACACTAGATTGGACGGGATCGCAAAGCCGATGCCGTTCGATCCCCCGTCCCGCGTCAGGATGGCGGTGTTGATGCCGACCAGCCGCCCGGCTGTGTCGACCAGCGCGCCGCCCGAATTGCCGGGATTGATCGCGGCATCGGTCTGGATGAAGTAACCCCGCCCCTGCCCCACCTGCAAAGACGACCGCGCCAGCCCGGACACGATGCCGGATGACACGGTTTGCCCCACGCCAAAGGGGTTGCCGATGGCCAAGACCAGATCGCCCACCTGCACCTCATCCGAGTTGCGGATCGGCAGCACGGGCAGGCCAGAGGCATCCTGCAAGCGCAGCACCGCCAGATCGGCCTCTTCGTCGCCCAGTATCACGGTCGCGGCAAATTCGCGCCGGTCGTTCAGGACCACCCGAATCTCGGTCGCTTGGCCGACCACGTGGTAATTGGTGACCACGATCCCATCCGCCGCCACGATCACGCCAGAACCGAGCGAGTTCTGCACCTCTGGCTGGGCAGGGCCGAATTGCTGGAAGAACCGCTCAAAGATCGGGTCTTGCGCAAAGGGGCTGTTTTGCGCTGCCACCACCCGTGTGGCGTAGATATTGACCACAGCGGGGGCGGCAGCCTTCACCACGGGGGCAAAGGACAGTTGCACCTGTTCCAGTGTTTCCGGCACGGTCTGGGTAAGTGCAGGCAGGGGAAGTGCGGCAAGCAGCAAGGATAAGGCGAAGGCTTTGGGTATCATGGGTCCGATCCGGCGTTGGCCGCCCCCGATATCCGTCATCGGGGGCGACAGGGCAACGCAACAGTCGGTGAACCCGTTTCAGTGCAGCGATTGGGTGAAGTCCATCGCCACCACCTGATGCGCGCCCTCGGCCTCGATCACCGGACCCATGCCCTTCATCTTGACCCCGACACGGTCGCACCAACGCGGCCATGTCGCAGCCAGAAGCGTCAGGCAATGGGTCGCGCCCAAGGATCGCGCGGCATTGCCCAGTTCAAGGATCAACCGCGCATGGACCGCCCGACGCTGCGACGCCGGCACGTCATGCGCCACAAACAGGCGCGAGCTTTCCCAGATGTGATCGGCCTGCGGGGCCTCTTCATACAGCAGATCGGACGGGATGGTTTCCAGCAGCCCCCGCTGCGCGTCCCGGATCATGTAGCTGTAGATGCCGCAGCGCGTGGTGGTCGGCGTCAGGCGGTTCCCGGCCAGCACACGGCCCAATTCGTCATGCACCACCACCCAGCGGCTGGCAGGGGTGTCGTACTGGTCGTATTCCATCCCCATCGCCTCGGGCAGGTTCCACTTGTTGTGGACGATGAAAAGTTCGCGTCTTGCGCGAAGCATGTTTGCAAACAACTCGCCATGGTTGTGCAAGTTGGCAAAAGAAAGAGTCGTGGTCTGCATGGCAGCCTCCGTTGAGTGGTGGGTCTAGCGTGCCTTGCAGAAGGAAGGGCGCGGGATCAGATCAGGCGATAATCCTTGGCCCGCTGAATCGCCTCTGCCGTCGTTCTTGCCATCAGACGGATGCGGGCGGAGGTGATCCGCGCCTTCAACGCACTTTCAGAGATGCCAAGCTTTTCGGCAGCGGCGGCGTGACGGTCACCCCCCGCAATGCACCTGAGGGCCTCGATCTGCGCTTTGGTCAACTCTTCCGGGGGTTCTGTCATGTCATGGATGCGCAAGATGACGGCTTGCAGATCCGCAACCTCGGCATCCGAGAACTCGCGGTCGGAACGGGCAAATGAGGCAATCGTACGCGACTTGATCGGGCCACAGGCAATCGTGACACCAAAATTCAGGTCGAATTTGCGGGCTTCGCTGAACAGGCCGAAAGGATCGGGAAGCTGGGCATCGCTCCAACGGATGGAACCGGTGCGGGAGAAACCCCACGCCACGGTCGGGTCACGCAGCACGAACCCCATCTCGGTGTAGTGATCCAGCCATGCCTGATTGTAGGTTTGGAAGGTGAACAAGGGCGAGGTGAAGCGGATGTGCAACGCCACGAAATATCCCGCAGGTGCCAGCACCGACAGGTTATGCAGTTCAATATCAAGACCCAACCGTACAGACATGTCTTTTTAGCCAGTGAGCGATTCCCTCCTGACTGTAAAGCGCGCTGCGTTGCGTCTCCACCCCTGCTTTGCAAAAGCTGCAACTTAAACGCGACGTTTCTGTGGCGGCACGCGCAAAAGCGAAAGGCCCGCCCCTTTCGGGACGGGCCTTTGCGAAAGAATTGGCGTGAAAACGCCCGAGGGGATCAATCCTCGGCAGCTTCCTCAGCCTCGGTGCGGGCGCGGTCGGCGGCACCTTTGGCGGACGGGTCACGGTCAACGAATTCGATGATGGCCATCGGGGCCATGTCGCCGAAGCGGAAACCGGCCTTCAGCACGCGGATGTAGCCACCGGCGCGGTTCTGGTAGCGCGGACCGAGGATGGCGAACAGACGCTCAAGATGACGGTCTTCTTTCAGCTGTGCGCCAGCCTGACGACGGGCATGCAGGTCCCCGCGCTTGGCCAGCGTGATCAGCTTTTCAACGATCGGGCGCAGTTCTTTGGCCTTGGGCAGGGTGGTCTTGATCTGTTCGTGTTCGATCAGCGAACCAGCCATGTTGGCGAACATCGCCTTACGGTGTTCATGGGTGCGGTTCAGCTTACGGTAGCCGCTCGAGTGACGCATGGAAGTCTCCTATCGCGTGTTTTACTTTGTGTTGCAGACCTTGCGTGAGACCTGCGTCGTTGGGGCGGGATTGCCCATGTGTTCCCCGGCAGTCCGGGCATTTGTGCGGGGCGCCTTGCGACGCCCCGCGAAAGATCAGAACTGGTCTTCGAAGCGCTTGGCCAGATCTTCGATGTTTTCTGGCGGCCAATCTTCGACTTCCATGCCCAGATGCAGGCCCATGCCCGACAGCACTTCCTTGATTTCGTTCAAGGACTTGCGGCCGAAGTTCGGGGTGCGCAGCATCTCGGCTTCGGTTTTCTGGATCAGATCGCCGATGTAGACGATGTTGTCGTTCTTCAGGCAGTTGGCCGAACGGACCGAAAGTTCCAGCTCGTCCACCTTCTTCAGCAGCAGCGGGTTGAATTCCAGACCCGCATCGACTTCGCCCAGCTTGGCCGATTCCGGTTCGTCGAAGTTGACGAAGATCGACAGCTGATCCTGAAGGATACGCGCGGCATAGGCCACGGCATCTTCGGGCGTCAGCGCGCCGTTGGTTTCCACCTTCATCGTCAGCTTGTCATAGTCCAGCACCTGACCTTCGCGGGTCGGGGTGACTTCGTAGCTGACCTTTTTGACCGGCGAGAAGATCGCGTCGATGGCGATCAGACCGATCGGCGCATCTTCGGGCTTGTTCTTGTCAGCCGCAACATAGCCTTTGCCGGTGTTCACAGTCAGTTCCATGAACACATCAGCGCCATCGTCGAGGTGGCAGATCACGTGGTCCTTGTTCAGAACCTCAATGCCATTCGATTCCGAAATGTCGCCCGCGGTGACGACGCCCGGACCCTTGGCCGAGATCGACAGACGCTTCGGACCTTCGACTTCCATCTTCAGGCTGACACCCTTGAG
>CALRPK020000047.1:0-8232 GCA_943370015.1 Paracoccus haematequi | reverse complement strand
CCATCAGCATCGCCACGGTTTCCTGCACCATCACATCGACGTTCTGGCGAAAGGTGGTCAGGTTATAGGCAGGCCAACTGGCGGGGGGGACATCGTCGAAACCGACGACCGAGACATCTTCGGGGATGCGCAGGCCGAGTTCAAAGCGCAGCACATCCATCACGGCGAAGGCCATGTGGTCATTGGCGACAAAGACCGCATCGGGGCGGTTGGGGCGGGCGAAAAGCTCTCGCGCCGCGGCTTGGGCGGTCTTGTAGTCGAAGTTGCCTTCGGCGCGGGCAAAGACGGTTTGGCCGTGTGAGGCGAGGCCCGCGCGGAAGCCTGCCTCGCGGTCGCGTTGGGTGGTCGCCTCGGGGAAGCCCGCGATATAGGCGATGCGTTCATGGCCCAAGGAACACAGGTAATCCGCCAGCGCCCGCCCACCTGCGACGTTGTCAGAGGTGACGGCGGAGAGGTTGGCGTCGTCATGGGCGCGGTTGAACAGGACCACGGGGATCCCGGTTGCGGCACAGCGGGCGGCGAGGTCTGAGGACAGCGCGACAGAGGCCATCACGATGCCGTCGACCTGATAATCCATCAATTCGCGCACCACCTGATCGACATTCACCGATCCGACCGGGGCAAGGAAGATCAGCACGTGGTAGCCGACCTTTTGCAACTCGTTCGACAGGCGTTCGACCATTTCGGGGTAGAAGTAGTTTTCAAGGTAGGCGACCACGAGGCCGATGATCCGGCTGCGCCCGGATTTCAGGGACCGGGCCAAGACATTGGGCCGATAGCCAAGCTGTTCGGCGGCGGCGCGGACCTTGTCTGCCGTTTTCTGGCTGACGGATGATCCGGGGGTAAAGACGCGGCTGACGGCGGATTGGCTGACGCCTGCCAGTGCCGCGACCTCTAGTGATGTGACTTTCTCATTGGCCATGCGCGTCCCCCTTGGGGGCAGATTGCCCGGAACAGGGCGGGCAGGGCAAGGCGGACCTCACAGCCGCGCGCCTGTCTTGTGGTCAAAGAGATGGGTGGCGCTGGCGGGCACCGTGGCGCGGACCGGGGCACCGATGCCGACGCGCATATCCTTGGCCGCTTTTAGCGCCACAAGGGCATCGCCGATGCGGACAGAGATCAAGGTGGAATCGCCCAAGAGTTCAACGGTGTAGGCGGGGGCGTCGATGCTGTCGCCGCCTTGGGTGACGGTGGCATCTTCGGCGCGAAAGCCGAGTGTGACGGGGCCGCTGATGGCGGTGGACAGGCCCGCGATCCGCATACCCGGCGCGGTGAAGGTGCCGCCCGTGATGTCCCCGGCGATCAAGTTCATGGCGGGGTTACCGATAAAGCCCGCGACAAAGGTGTTGGCGGGGCGGTCGTAGATGTCGGTCGGGGTGCCGACCTGTTGGACCAAGCCGTGGCTCATGACCACGACGCGATCGGCGAGGGTCATCGCCTCGATCTGGTCGTGGGTGACGTAGATGGTGGTGGTTTTCAGCGTGTGGTGCAGGTTCTTGATCTGCGCGCGGGTGGAGACGCGCAGCTTGGCGTCAAGGTTGGACAGGGGTTCGTCCATCAAAAAGGCATTGGGCTGACGCACGATGGCGCGGGCCAAGGCCACGCGCTGACGCTGCCCACCGGACAGTGCGGCAGGGCGGCGGTCCAGATAGGGGCCAAGTTCCACCATATCGGCGGCGCGCATCACGCGGTCGTGGTGTTCCCCCTTTGGCACCTTGCGGACGCGCAGGGGGAAGCGGATGTTTTCATAGACCGTCAGGTTTGGGTAAAGTCCATAGCTTTGAAACACCATGGAAATATCGCGGTCTTTGGGTTCCAGCCCGTTGACCTGCCGATCCCCGATCCAGATTTCACCGGTCGTCGCCTCATCCAATCCGGCGATCATGCGCATGGTCGTGGTCTTGCCGCAGCCTGAGGGGCCGAGCAGGACCAAAAACTCGCCATCCGCGATGTCGAGGTTGATCCCCGACACGGCGGTGACGGTGCCCCATTTCTTTGAGACGTTGTTCAGGCGGATACGGGCCATGGGTCAGCCTTTGACTGCGCCAGCGGTCAGACCGGAGACGATCTGGCGCTGAAAGAAAAGAACGAGGATGAAAAGCGGCACGGTGGCCGACACCACGGCGGCGACGGCATACATGACGTTGCCTTCGTCTTGGATGGAGCCAAGGAAGGAGGCGATCTTGGGGATCATGGTCTGGTTGTCTTGGGACAAGAGCATCGAGGTTACGGCAAAGTCGTTATAGGCCAAGAGAAAGCTGAACAGCCCCGTGGTGATGACGCCGGGCCACATCACCGGGATCACCGCCAGACGGAACGCCTGAAACCGGGTGCAGCCATCGACCATGGCGCTTTCGTCCAAGTCCTTGGGGATGGACAGGAAAAAGCTGTGCAACATCCACAGGGTGAAGGGTTGGTTGATGGCAACCAGCACGATGATCGTGGTGGGCAGGATGCCCCAGATGTTGAGCTGAAAGAACGGCAGCATGAAGCCCGACACCAGCGTGATATGCGGCATGGCGCGGAACACCAGCGCGGCGATCAGGATCCAGAAGGCATAGCGCTGGCCAGAGCGGGCGAGGGCATAGCCGCCCAAGGTGCCGACAAACAGCGATATGACGGTGACCGATACAGTCACGATGGCGGTGTTGATGACGGATCGCCAAAACTCCCGCTCCACCCATGCGCCGTGGTAGCCGTCCAGCGTGAAGGGGCCGCCGGTCTGCATGGTGGTGCGGGTGCCTTCGATGGCGTTCAAAAAGCTGATGCGCGAGAAGAAATCCGCCTCGACCTTGAAGCTGCCCCAGACGGTCCAGACAAAGGGAAAGGCGGCGGCGATCAGCCACAGCGTCAGGAACACGCCCGTCATCAGGCGCAGGGAGAGCGGGCGGGACATGTGTTGCGGCATCATGGTCACACCGCCTTTGCGTGGAAATCGCGCCATGTGCGGCGCAGGACGGGGGTGAGCAGGATCAACACGCCCACGATGGTGATGACGGATGTGGCGGCGGCAGAGCCGAACTGTTGGCTGTCGGCGCTGACAAGGTCATTGTAGACCAGCCATGACAGCGAGGTGGCGTTGGATTCCGCCGAAAAGCCAACGATGGGTTCAAAGACGCGGAAGTTGTCCATCAACTGCACCAGCGCCACGAAGGTGGCGAGCGGGGCGAGGTGTGGGATGATGACGAACCGCACCGCCTCCCATCTGTTCGCGCCGTCGATGCGGGCGGATTCCAGCGTGTCTTGCGGCACGGTTTGCAGGCCCGCGTAAAAGACGACAAAGGAAAAGGGCGCGTTGGTCCAGACGCCATAGGTCAGCACGACGATCCATGTCATCAGGGCAGAGGTTTGCATGGACAGCGTCGGATCGCCGGTCAGCACGCGCAGGGATGCCCCAAGGATGCCTGCGGGGTGGAACATCCACGCAAGGATCAGCGACCCGATCAGCGGCGTGATGATCATCGGCAGGATCGAGAAAAAGATCACCGGCCCCTTGGCCAGACGCGGCAGGGTGTTGACCGCCAGAGCGATGGCAAAGCCCAAGGCCATGGCAAGGGGCGTTACGATGAAGCAGAACACCAGCGTAAAGGCCAAGGCGCGGTAAAAGGGCAGGTTGCCCAGACCGTCCACGATCTGGGTCAGGCTGTCAGAGGTGGCGAAGATCTCTCGCACCTCATCCACCGCCAGATGGTTGCGGTTGAGATAGTTCTGAAACCCAGCGAACCGGCCCAGCGGTTCATCCGCGCGCAGCTCTGCCATCGCGGATTGATCCACGGTGGTCTGGGTTTCGCAGCCAAAGGGGGTGCAGTTTTCGACGGTGCTCAGGACCGCCTCATGTTCCACATACAGCGACTGCACGAGGACGGAGACGATGGGCAGCGTGATGAACAAGAGCATCGCGAGGATGGAGGGCAGGATGAACACGGCGAATGTGCGATGCGGCATGGCGCGCTCCGGAATAGGGGGCGTCGGACCTTGCGGCTTTGCGGGGCCGCGGGCAAGTCAGCTTTGATGAAATAGGGGGATGCGCGGGGCCGGGGAGGATGCGACCCCGCGCAGTTGGGGCTTACTTCAGAAAGCCGCCCTCTTTGGCCGCAGCGTTATAGGCGGCGGCGACATCGGCCAGGGCTTGATCCGCCTCTTCCTTGCCGGCGATGAAATCGGCCAGTTCGGTGGACAGGGCGGTGTGCAACAGACCCATGTAGGGCTGCATCGGATAGGCGCGCGCGCCGCCGGTGGCATTGGCGATCACGCCCGAAGCAGCCACGCCGGGTTCAAAGCCTTTGACCAGCCACGTGCCGGCATCATGGTTTGCGGCCACGACATCGGGGCTGATGCCATGCACCATCGCTTGGAAGGACGCGGCGGCGTCTTCGTCCGAGATGTTCTTGGCGATGGAAAAGCCATCCCACCACAGCGCGGCAGAGGGGATCGTGCCGCCGCCGATGGTGGGCGCAGCGGCAAAGCCGGTGTTGGCGACGACATCGGGGCTGGCGGTGGCGGGGTCGATGGTCGAACCCGCGAGCGAGCCCCATTGCATCATCATCGCGGCCTGACCGGCATCATAGACCTTGACCAGTTCATTGGCGTCAAAGTTCAGGTAATCCGGGCTCATATACGCGGTCATCGCGCGCATGGTTTCCAGAACCTTGCGGCCATTGTCATTGTCGATGGCCAGTTCGGCGGAACCGGGGGCGAAGAATTCCGCGCCGGTGCCCAGATACATGTTCACGAATTCTGCGGCCAAGTCCCAGCCCGGCTTGTCCGACGCCGCAAGGGGCGTGTCCATCAGGCCGGCATCCTTGATCTTTTGCGCGGCGGCGAGCAGGTCTTCGTAGCTGGTCGGAACCGCGACGCCTGCCTTTTCAAGGATGTCCTTGCGGTAGAACAGGTGCTGACCGTTGCCAAGGAAGGCAATCGCCATCACCTTGCCGTCGATCTTGATCAACTGGTTCGGTTGCAGGTCGGCGCCGTATTTGGCGACCAGATCATCCAAGGGGCGGATCAGGCCGTCATTCAGCAGCGGCACGATGGAGTTGTTCGCCACCACGGCCACTGTGTATTCCGCCGGATTGGCGGTCAGGGCGGGGCCTTGGATGTTCTTGTGTTCTGCCGTGGCGTTCGAGGACACCTTGACGGCATCGCTGGCGCATTCGGCGGCGGCGGCGTTGACGATGCGCAGCGCCTCAAAGTCATTCGACAGGATGGCGACAGTGCCCGCCCCGTCAATCTTGCATTCGGCAAGGGCCGCGCCCGCGCCGATGGTCAGGGCGAGAAGGCTGACGGCACCTGCCGTCCAATACTTGGTCATGTGATGTTTCCTCTGTTGGATGGCGGGCGCTTCAGACCGGGGGATTGCTCCCTTCTGGCCTTGAGTCATACATGCTTTGCATACGATTGCAAACAATTTCACAAAGCGCCCACAATGCAAAAAGCCCGCGACGGGCGCGGGCTTTGCACAGGTTGTCAGGGGGCTTAAACGTCGATCCGGGCGGCGGGGCGGTCGGCCATCTGGGCCAGCTTCACCTGCACGAGGGCCGAGGCTTCGTCATAGACGCGCCATTCGTCGACGATCTTGCCATTCTTGTAGTGGAAATGGGTGATGCCCATCATCTGCACCCGCTTGCCCGTGGGCGCGCCAAGGTGGTTGAGGATGCCGTAGCCGATATGGTGCCCTTCCATGATCCAGCGCACGGCTACCTTTTCGCCACCCTCTTCGCAGGGGGTGGAGCAGATGTGGTGCACCGTAAAGGCCGCGTCGGGGATGGAGCCGATCAGGCCAAGCGTCTGGTGGATCACCGATGCATGGCCGTAAAGTTCCGCCATCAGCGGGCCGTGATACTGCACGGTGGGGGCGTAGACCTGCGTGATCTGGCCCAGCATCTTGCGGTTAAAGACGTCGTGCATCCAGCGTAGGGTGTGGCGTTCAAGGTCGGTTGAGGCCAGCGAGGTATCCGCCTCAACCTCGGGCGGGTATTGCCCGATCTGGTGGCGGTTTTCGCCGATGTCCAGCGATACCATGCCCTTGTCAAAGCTGGCCTTTGCGATGCGCTCGGCATAGCCCTGCACATCCACGCCCAGTTGTTGCAGGATCGCGGTCGTATCGGCCACCACCCATTCGCGGTAAATCTTGTTTTCAAAGATCATGCAGTCGGCCACCGTGCGTGAGGTGAACATCCGCCCTGTCGCCGCGCCAAGATGGCCGTTCTGGCTGTGCCGCCCTGTCCCGGTCACTAGGTGCGAGGTGTAAAAGCCTTCGCGGTCATTGCCTTTCCAGATCACATGCGTCGCCATTCCGCGCCGTTCGGGAAAGCTGACAAGCCGCTGGATGGTGTCGCGCACGACCTCTTCCCGCGTGTAAAGCGTGCCGGTGGTGCCGTAGAGCACGCAATTGTGGGTGTAATGCGTGTAGATTAGGCCGATGTTGCGTTCGTCCCAGATGCGATGGGTGCAGCGGACGATGTAATCGACGATGTCGGTATAGATGTCGTCAAAGCCTGCCAGCGATTGGCCGCGCGGTTCCCCCTGTGGGGCAAGGTCGGGGTAGTCATGGCGTTCGACCTGCCGCACCTTATCCAAACGGGCCGAGGTGGGGGCGGGAACGCCCGCTGCTTCGGTTTTCTCAGCCATGAATTCTCCTGCTCGTCCGTTGCGCCCCACGACGCCTATGCCCGCGATGGGGCCGCGCCCTTGGCCATGTCGCCGGGAAGCTTACCCGCATCGCATACGTATGCAAGCCCCTTGTGGAAATGGGCGCGGCATCAGGCCTGTTGCCGTGATGGCGGGGGCTGGCCGTGTCCGCAGGAATCAACGCACCGACCCGGAACCGTCGGCGGAAATCCGCGTTTACGGCGCATGCGGGACAGCGGAAATCCGCGACAGCGATCCGCAACCTGCCGCAGGGGCGACCCTGCCGCCATCCTGTTGTCTGCGTGCCTGAAATCCGCAACTGACGTCAAAGGAGTATCCCCGGTGTCCAGTCTTGTGGCGATTTGTACCCCGGTCCTGAACGGTGCGAAATTCCTGACAGAGGCGCTTGAGTCCGTTCAGGCCCAGACCTACCCCAACCTTGTGCATGTGGTCAGCGACAATGCCTCGACCGATGAGACGGCGGCGATTCTGGCGCGCTATCACAATGCCCGCGTGCCGGTGATCGTGTCGCGGTCGGATCGGACCGTGCCGCAGATGGCCAATTGGAACCGCGCCATCGACCTTGCCCCGCCCGACGCGCGGTGGGTGCGGCTGCTCTGTGCCGATGACCGCATCCGCCCCGATGCCATCGCGCGGGTCGTGGCGCTGGGGGAAAGTGATCCGGCCATCGGGCTTGTCGGCTGTGGGCAGACCCGCAACGACACGGTCGAGGATATGCGCTGGGGCAATGTGCCCGTCGTGATGGACGGGGCCGAGGCGTGCCGACGGTATTTCGAATATCGCGGCAGTCTGATGGGGCCGCATGTTCTGGTGCGGCGGGACCTGATGTTTGCCCATGGCCGCCCGTTTGATGAGTCGCTGACGCTGGCGGACAACGATATGTGCCTGCGCGTGCTGCAAGAGGCGGCCTTTGCCTTTGACCCTGAACCGCTTGGCTTTACGCGCGAACATGCGGGTGCGCTGAGCCGGGATTTGATCGCGACGCGCAAGCTGCATTTCTTTGAATGGCTGGTCTATCTGGACCGTTATGGTGCCGCTGTTTATGCGCCGGACCGTTTCTTGCGGCTGCGGCGGACCTACCTGCGCCATTACGTGCGGCGGATGCTGACATGGCCGCGCGATGTGCGGGCGCTGCATCTGAAACAGTTGCGCGACTATGGCTGCGGCATCGGCAAGCGCAAGCGGGCGGATGCGATGCTGAACTGGTTCGGCAAGCATCTGGGCGTGCAAGAGGCCTGGGTTGGCTATCCGTTCTAAGCTGCGGCTGATGGCGCCCAAGGCCTTGATTTTGCGGGGATGACTCTGGGGATGACTCTGTGCGCCGGGGGGTGAATTATCCTTTCGGATGGCGGGTTATGACATTTTGATTGCATATAGTATTACTTTATGTAGGCTGATCCCGTCGCGTTGAGGAGCGCGATCAAGAAAATCCGTGGGAGGATCACCAATGAAATTGAAACAGAAACTCGCGCTTGGCGCGGGACTGATGGCGCTTTCCCTGTCGTCGGCTTGGGCGCAGGGGCTTGAGGGTAAGGTCATCGGCTTTTCGCAGATCGGATCGGAATCCGGTTGGCGCGCGGC
>CALRPK020000046.1:0-8315 GCA_943370015.1 Paracoccus haematequi | reverse complement strand
GCCACCGGGATCAGGTCCGCCGACATCAAAAGCCGCGGTTCCAGCGTTTCCAGATGCAAACCACGGGTCAGCGCGGTGGCAGAGCGCAACGCGGCAAGCCCGGATGGCGCTTTCATCGCCGCGTGCAAAGCGGCAGTGGGCGCGATGCCTGCGCCCGAACGTCCATCTATGTCTTTCAGCCGGGGCGCACCCGACCTAATCCTGAACGGCTCCACACCGTCCTCCACATAAAACCACAAAAAATCGCAGCAGACTCGGGACAGGCTTCGAATAAACTTTTGGTTATCTAACACCGCCTTTAGGATGTCCGGCAAGCAAATTCAAATATGTGGACGTTTGTGATGTGGGATTGGTTTACGGCTTGGAAACAAACGGCTTCAACTGTCGCGGCCATTGTGGTTTTAACCACAAAAGTGGCGATTGCGGCCCCGCTTGACCCGGTATCTTGCCTGATCGAACCCTTTCAGACGGTGGAACTCTCTACCCCCGTGGCGGGGATCTTGGCTGAGGTGGCGGTGGACCAGGGTGATCTGGTGATAGCAGGCCAAGTGGTGGCGCGGCTGGACAGTCGCATAGAGGCGTTGCAGCGCGACCTTGCCCGCGCGCGCAGCACCGATGGCACCCAGATCGCGGGGCTTGAGGCGCGGGTGGCCTTCCTGACCGATCAGGCGCAGCGCAATGCCGATCTGGCCAAACGATCCGCCCTGTCGGCGACCGAGGCGCAAAAGGCGGGGATGGAGGCGGAACTTGCCCGGACAGAGTTGGAACGCGCCAAGCTGGACCAAGCCCGCGCCGTGCTGGAACTCCAACAGGCCGAGGCGGTTTTGGCACAACGCGATCTGGTCAGCCCGATTGCGGGGATGGTGACGGAACGGCTGCTCGACCCCGGTGAATATCAGGACGGCCAATCCCATATCGTCACCGTGGCGCGGCTGGATGTGTTGCGGGTCGAGGCTTTTGCACCCATCGCCTATTTCCCGCGCCTTGCCGTCGGTCAGGCCGTGACGGTGACGCCCGAAGCGCCCTTGGACCAACCCCGACAGGCGACGATCCGGGTGATCGACCGGGTGTTTGACGCCGCAACCGCCACCTTTGGCCTGCGGATGGAATTGGACAACGCGGACCTGTCGCTGCCTGCGGGATTGCGCTGCACGCTCAGCTTTCCGCAAAGCTGACGGGGTAGTCCTCGGCGCGATAACAGCTTGCATCGCGGCGCACTTCCCCTGCCCGTCGCGGCGGGCCATAGTCGGGCAAAAGGGGCGCTGCGATGGATTATGTCACCACCATTCCCCGGCTGGAAACGGCCAACCTGATCCTCAGGGAATACCGCCAATCGGATTTCCCGGCCTTCGCCGAATTCTACGCCACCGAACGCTCGCGCTTCATCGGGGGGCCTTTGACAGCGGAAATGGCGTGGCGCGGTCTGGCCACCCATCTGGGCCATTGGGCCCTGCGCGGTTACGGGTTCTGGGCGGTGGAGGAAAAGGCGACCGGGGCATTCTGCGGCCATGTCGGCCTGTGGTTCCCCGAAGGCTGGTATGAGCCTGAGGTGGGGTGGGTCTTGATGCGCGAAGCCGAAGGGCGCGGCGTGGCGATGGAGGCGGCGATTGCCGCGCGGGCCTTTGCTTACGGCGTGTTGGGCTGGCAAACGGCGGTCAGCATGATTGATCCGG
The DNA here is from genome assembly GCA_943370015.1 of Paracoccus haematequi. Lineage (GTDB taxonomy): Bacteria > Pseudomonadota > Alphaproteobacteria > Rhodobacterales > Rhodobacteraceae > Paragemmobacter > Paragemmobacter haematequi_A. Next base: position 6,642 of record CALRPK020000046.1, on the reverse strand, counting down.
GCAATGCGCGCTCCATCCGGCTGGCGCAACGGTTGGGCTGCCGGATGGAGGGGATGTTCACCCACACCCGCCTTGGCCCGATGGAAATCTGGCGCCATCCCGCGCCGTCAGAGTTGGAGTAAGCAATGACCAAAGCGCAAGCCACCCCCGTGGTGCATATCGACGATGACCGTTTCAAGGTCACCGAATGGCAATTCGCGCCGGGGGCCGAGACGGGCTGGCATGTCCACGGCCATGATTATGTGATCGTGCCCTTGACCGATGGCACCTTGGGGCTTGACCTGCCCGGTGGGGCCACGGCCACGGCGGCTTTGACCCAAGGCGTGCCTTATTCGCGGCGTGAGGGCGTGCATCACAATGTCACCAATGCCGGTTCTGCGCCGCTGGCATTTCTGGAGGTGGAGGTGGTCAGCGACCACCTGTCCCACCAGCGCCGAGAGGTGTTGGTGCGCTTCATGGCCGCATGGAACGCGCGGGATGTCGATGCGCTGATGGCCTGCATGGCAGCGGATTGCGCCTTTCACGCCTCAGGCGGGCCAGAGGTTGAGGGACGGCGTTTCGTTGGGCGTGACGCTGTACGCGCGTCTTATGCCGCGATGTTTGAGACTTTCCCGCAGGCCGCTTGGACGGCTGACAGCCATCATGTGATAGGCGATACCGGCCTGTCGGAATGGCGCTTTGTCGGGACGGATAAGACCGGCAAAACGGTGGATGTGCAGGGCTGCGACATCTTCCGCTTCGACGGGGTGCTGATCGCGCTGAAGGACAGTTATCGCAAGAACCGGGGGTAAATGCGCATCATCGGGCGGAAAAGGAAAGGCACTGCCTTTACCCGCCCGCTGAGACCACATCCCCGCTCTCGCGTTCCGCAAATCCTACATAGGTCAGCACCCGCCCGGGCGGGTGAGAAGCACCTGCCGAGGGGCGGGCGGGTGCTGGCCGGGGGCCTTTGGGGCCCCCGGCCGGTATGATGCAAATGGCATCCAATGACCTCGGCGATAGCCTCGGCCAAGCCTTAGGTCACAACTTCCGATTATACCGGATGAACGGCGTCACCTGTGCCACGCGGTCATAAAGCCGCCGCGCGGTTTCGTTGAAATCCTGCGTCAGCCAATAGACCGCAGGCGTGCCATTGGCGTCTGCGGCGGCATAGACCGCCTCGATCAGCGCGCGACCGACACCCTGACCGCGCACCGATGGATCGGCATAGAGGTCTTGCAGGTAGCAGACATTCTCGATCTTCCAGTTGTGGCGGTGAAACAGGTAATGCACCAAGCCCACCGGACGCCCATCAACCTCGGCCAGCAACCCGTTGAAATCTTGCGGATCATCGCCCAACAGGCGGGCAAAGGTGCTGTCATAAACCGCCTCGGGGACCGAAGTTTTGTAATATTCCAGATAGCCCGTGAACAGCCGCGCCCATTCGGCGCGATCCTCAGGGCGAAGGGGGCGGATGGTAACAGACATGGAAGCCTCCTAAGGTTGGGCGGGCGGCGGCAGGCCGAGGAAGCGGTGCAGCGACCGGCCCAGATCCTGCGGACGATAGCCGCGCCCGATAAAGACGATGTGATTGTCCAGGCGCGTATCGCCCTGCTCTGGCAGGATTTCCGGCGATTGCACCACCTTGCGGACGGTCTGCAACAACAGCCGCCCCGCTGGCGTGCGCACAACCCCTTTGACCCGCACCAGATCATCGCCGCGCGCATGCAGCAGGGCGGAAAGCCACAGCGTGAAGGCTGACCAATCCATGCCGTCAGGGATGGCGACTTGTGTGGGCTGGATCGGGCCGCGCAAATCCTCGCCCAAGGGCGGCAGATCGGCGGGGGCGGTATCGGGGGCAAGGTCGGGCAAGGCCACGCTTTCCCCCAGCACCGCGGCTGTAACGGAGGCATGGCCGTTCAACGTCGCCAAAGTGGCGCGCAGGGTGGCGAGGGCCGAAGGCGCAGCCGCATCGGTCTTGGTCAGCACGAAGCGATCCGCCGCGCCCACCTGACGCCGTCCCAAAGGCTCGGTCGTCAGTTGCGCCAAAGCATGCAGAGCATCCACCGCAACGATGGTTTCATCGACCACGATGTGGTTGACCAACACCGGATCGCCTTGGATCGCCGCGACAATCGCGCCGGGATCGGCGAGGCCGGATGTCTCCAAGACAATCCGCTCCAACCGCGCTTCATCCGCCGATACCCGGCTGCGCGCGTCGCACAGCGCCCGCAAGGCAGCCAAAAGATCACCCTGCCCCACGCAGCAGCAGCAACCGCCCGCAAGCAAGGTCATGCCCGCAGCGCCCGACAGCAAGGCGTCGTCAACCGGCACCTCTGCCGCCTCATTCACCACGACATGCACACGCGGACCAAAGGCGCCCACGTGCAACTGATGCCGCAGCCATGTGGTCTTGCCAGAGCCGAGGTAACCGCCCAGCAGCGTCAGGCGCAGGCGGGTGTCAGTCATCCAGATACCGCGGGTCCAGCGGGTCAATCGGCTGGCCGGCAATCCGCTCGGCCTCGGCCCAGACATCATCCAAGGTTTGCACGATGGTTTGCGCGCCCGCCATCGTGCCCATCTGGATACCGGGAACCACACCGCCGTCATGGGCGGTCAGGCCGTAGGGTTTCAGCACGGAATTCAACAGCGCCGCACGATGGAAACGCGCGCGCAGGCGGTCACCGGGTGTAGCGGCCCCGGCATCGGTCCAATGGCCGGGGGCAGCGGGGTTGCCGCAGGCGTTACACATGGGCGTTCCCTTTCAGAAGCAGCCGGGGGGCTGACGCCCCCCGGCACTGTGATAAAGTGTGCGCCGGGGGTTCCCCCCGGGCGCGGGGATCAGATCACCTCAGGGCGGTTCGCACCGGCGAAGGGATAGCGCTTGCGGAAGTCGTTGGCGATATCCTCAAACGTTGCCCATTCCACGCCCGAATGCTTGGAAATGTATTCGATCAGGCGTTCCAGCATCAAGAGAACCTGCGGACGGCCCGCCACATCCGGGTGGATGGTGAAGGCGAAGACGGCATAATCCATTTCGCGATACACCCAGTCGAACTGGTCGCGCCACATTTCCTCGATGTCGCGCGGATTGACGAAGCCGTGGCTGTTCGGGGCCTTCTTCATGAACATCATGGGCGGCAGGTCGTCGACATACCAGTTGGCCGCGATATCGACGAGGTCGATTTCCGTGCCATGCTTCAACGGGTGCATCCAGTCCTTGGCCGACTTGGAATAGTCGATGGTGTTCCAGCTGTCGCCGACTTTGGCGTAGAAGGGCTGGAAGTCGCGGTAGCCTTGGCTGTGGTCATAGGTGAAACCGTGCTTGAGCAGCAGCGCAGCGGTGGAGTTCGACATTTCCCACCACGGGGCGACATAGCCGCGCGGCGCTTGGCCGGTCAGACCCTTGATCAACTCGATCGATTTGACCAGCACGTCTTCTTCTTGCGTGGGGGTCATGGCGATGGGGTTTTCGTGCAGGTAGCCATGCGCGCCAACCTCATGCCCGTCCTTGACGATCATCTCCATCTCTTTGGGGAAGGTCTCAAGCGAGTGGCCGGGGATGAAGAACGAGGTTTTCAGGTCGTATTTCTTGAACAAGCGCAGCAGGCGCGGCACGCCCACTTCGGTGGCAAAGATGCCGCGCTGGATGTCCGACGGGCTGTCGCCGCCGCCGTAAGAGCCGATCCAGCCCGCCACCGAGTCGATATCGGTGCCGAAGGCACACATGATTTTCTTAGCCATTCGTTTCGTCCTCCTGTTGCCTTTGTTGGGGCGGCAGATTTGTCTGCCGCTTTGGATGAAGTCGGGTCAGCCCCGGATCACGCTTTCCAGCGCCAATCCTGCGGACAAAATCTGGCGGTCGCGGCCATGGCGCGCGGAGAGCATCAAGGATGTCGGCATGCCATCCGCATCCGCGCCGTTCGGGATGGCAAGGCCGCACCAATCGAGGAAGTTGCCCAAGGCGGTGTTGCGCAATGTGCGGAAATTGTGGTGGAAAAACACCTCAACATCCGCTTCCAGCGGTGCAATCGGCATGGCCACACTGGGGGTGGTCGGGCAGATCATGATGGCATCGCCCAAACGGTCATTGATCGCGGCAATCAGGCGGCGGCGGTGGGTTTGCAGCTCCCACAGGTCAACCGCAGTCATCTTATCGGCCATGCGGATGCGGCGGATCACGCGCGGGTCAATCTGCGCCTCTGCCGGGGTATTCAGGCGGTCGCGATGCACCAAAGCCGCCTCAACCGAGGTCATGGGACCGATCCGCGCGATGATATCCGCCGTCTCGCGCAGTTCGGGCAAGGCGATGCGGCGGATGCGTGCACCGGTCGCGGCAAGGCGCTGCACGGTGGCGTCAAAGGCGGCGGCGACGGCGGGGGCCAGATCGTCAAACATCACCGTATCGGGGATCACGAAATCCAGACTGCCCGGATCAGCGGCAATCGCTTCGGGCTGGCGGAGGCCACGCAACACGGCACCCACCAACACGCAATCCTGCACGGTCCGGGCAAGCGGGCCAAGCGTGTCCAAGGTTGGCGACAGCGGGAACACGCCCCCCATCGGATGATGCCCCGTTGAGGTTTTGTAGCCCACCACCCCGTTGAAGGCCGCCGGAATACGAATGGACCCACCAGTGTCGGTGCCGATGGAGAAAGGCACGATCCCCGCCGCGACCACCGCGCCTGAGCCTGACGACGACCCACCGGGGGAGCGTGCGACCAAGGGATCACGCGGATTGCGCGGGGTGCCGTAATGCGGGTTCAAGCCGATGCCAGAATAGGCGAATTCGGTCATGTTGACCGCACCCACCGTCACCAACCCCGCGCGACGCCCTGCCGCGACAAGGGCCGCATCCTGCGCCGCAGGGGCGGCACCGCGCAGCACGGCGGAACCAGCGGTGGTCACCGTGTCCTTAATATCAAACAAGTCTTTCCACGCCAAAGGCACGCCATCCAGCAGACTGGCCGGATTGCCCGCGCGCAGACGTTCCCGCGCGGCCCGCGCCTCTGCCATCGCGCGATCCTGCGTTTGGCGGATGAACAGCGCCGCATCCCCATGCCCGGCGATCCGGTCAAAGACCTGTTCCACCAGTTCAACAGGGTCAAGCGTTCCTGCGCGCAGGTCATGCGCGAGAGAGGCTGCGGTTTCCATGGTCATGTCTTTACTTACTGGACGATCAGGGTTGCATCGGACGGGTTCCACGCCACAAAGGCCCCTGCCCCGGTGGTCAGACTGTCGCGGTACTTGTCGGCGTGCCCTTCCAGCGACACCGCCTCACCACTCGGCAGGGTCATGCCAATTTGCAGGATGTGGCCAACCAGTTGTTGGCGGGTGATGGTGCATGGCAGCAGGTTGCGACCGTGTTTGGCGCGAATTTCCGCCTCGGGCATCGTTGCGGGCAGGACGTGCATCGCCTCGGCCGGCAGCACGATCGCGGCGGATGCCCCGGGGCTGGCCGGTTTCGCCGGGCGGTCGGCGATCAGCGCGCCAAAGGGCGTGTCCACGGTCACCAGATCATCGGCCATGCTGCGCACCGTGCCATTGATCAAAGTATTGGCCCCGATGAAACGGGCGGTGAAGATGCTTTGCGGGCGGGTATAAAGCTCGCGCGGCGGGCTGATCTGTTCCACCCGGCCTGCGTTCATCACCACGATGCGGTCAGACAGGGCGAGCGCTTCGGATTGGGCGTGCGTCACAAAGACGAAGGTGATGCCCAGATCGCGCTGCAACAGCTTCAACTCATTCTGGATCGACTTGCGCAAGTTGGCGTCCAGCGCGCCAAGCGGTTCGTCCAGCAACAGGATATCGGGTTCCACCACCAAGGACCGCGCCAAGGCGATCCGTTGGCGCTGACCGCCGGACAGGCGGGTCGGGCGGATATTGGCCACTTCGGACAGGCCCAGCTTGTCAAGGATGCGGTCCACCTTGCGGTTCGCCTCAGCCACCGCCATCCCTTTGACCTCAAGCCCGAACATCACGTTCTGGCGCACGGTCATATGCGGGAACAGCGCGTAGTTCTGAAAGATCATCGAGGTGGGGCGCTTTTCCGGTTGCAGGTCGTTCACCCGCTTGCCTCGGATCAGAAGATCACCCGATGTGATCGATTCAAACCCTGCAATCATCCGCAGCGTCGTCGTCTTGCCGCAGCCCGAGGGGCCGAGAAAGGCGATGAACTCCCCCTTGTCGACATCAAGGTTGAAGTCGATCACGGCGGGCGTGCCGTTATCATACACCTTGCCGATATGCGAAAGTTGCAGGTCGTAGGCCACGGGCGTTCCTCGGATTGCAGGTCGAGCTGTGGCCGGGACGAAACCGCCCCGGCCACGGGTTTGTCAGATCAGGCGGACAGGAATTCGTCCCACTTGGTCATCAGCAGGTCATACTCATCCGGCCACTGGTGCCAGTAAGCGACGTTCGCCGCGCGGGTCGCCAAGGAGCCGCCGTCGCGCAGATCGCCTTCTTTGATCCCACGCTCTTCCGCGCCAACCCACGGTGCGCCTTCGTACCAGAAGGCGTATTTTTCGGGGGCCATGACGGCTTTGACCTTGTCGTTGGGCGAGTAGTAACCCTGTTCCGACACGGCAACTGCGGGACCGCCCGACAGCCAGTAGTCAGCATAAGCCGTGACAGCATCAAGGTTCGGCGAGGATTTCAGCGCCG
>CALRPK020000045.1:0-8491 GCA_943370015.1 Paracoccus haematequi | reverse complement strand
CCGACACCTTCATCCCGGAATACTTCGCCTTCCAGGCATAGAATATGCCTTCCGACATCCCGTGCTTGCGGCAGAAATCAGCGCAATTCGCCCCGTCGACCGCATCGGTTGACCATGCTCCGCAGGATGCAAATGTTCTGCTCTTCCGTCAGTCGCGCCGTCTTCATCGTCCTTCCTCTCCGTGAACCGGACTCTAAGCGCAGATAGAGGAAAAATCCCGCGGCCGGTTATGACCGTCACGCTCCAAGATGCCTGCGGCACCTTCCAGCAGCGCCGTCTTCCACTGGTGGATCATCGCCGGGTGGACCTCATAAGCAGTCGCCAGCTCCGAAGCCGACCGCTCGCCCTTCGGTGCCTCCAGCGCAACACGGGCCATTGACGCCGCATCATTGTTCCGGCGTTTCGACATACTCGGATCTCTTCGAATTGGCGATCAACAGGCCTCAGATCGTAGCTTTCGTCACCGTCCGATTCTCGGCGGGTAGCTCAGACATTATCGGGGCTCCCACGACGTCACAGCGAAACATCCACTCAGAACCTCGATTTCACAGAGTGAAACGCGGCTGATCACGAGGATGCCATAGTCGCTATCTTCTTAGCTATCTTAAATTGAAATCAGTTCCGCGCAATCGCGGAACATGGAAAGTGAGTTGAGATGAGTGTCACCAAAAGTTGTGTCGTAGCTCTGTTGGCATTTTCCTCTGTTTCCGGCTGTGCAACCATCACGCGTGGAACAAAAGACGTTTTGATCGTTGAGTCGGAGCCCGCGGGTGCGAAGGTGACGCTTAGCGACGGCCAAACCTGCGCTGGTACGCCTTGCACATTCAAACTACCGAGAAAGTCGGAGATTGATGTGCTTTTTGAAAAGCCTGGTTGCCGCCCCGTGAGAATGCAAGTGAGGAACAAAGTGGCGGATGCCGGTGGAGCCGCCATGGCGGGCAACGTGCTGATTGGTGGGCTTATCGGTGCAGGTGTGGATGCTAGCACAGGAGCTATGCTTGAACTTGTGCCTAATCCTGCACGGGCCAAACTGCAGTGCTAGGCATAGGATGCGAAAACAGTGTCAACCTGTTTGGTTTGCCAGAAGTAGTCTACCGCACTCAACATGTTGGACTTGTGCATCCGGTTTTGTCTAACCGGCGTCCCGACGGAGCGGATGAAGCCGCTCCGAGCTGGGAGCTAGAGCGTCTTGAGAGATCATGATTTGGTCGTATTGAGCAGAATAAATTTCATCAATCACAATGGTTTGCATGCGAGAGAAGTGCATTGCGATTATGGTCAACTCGAGCTCTCCCTCATAGCCCCAGGAAGCCGTGGGGCTGATCTTGGAGGCCGATCGCGAGCATAATGAAAGCGCCAGTTTCCACGATACTGAACACGAGACCATAATCGCAGACTCATTCTTCAAATGGTGCCAAACATCGGGAAAGATTCACGCACGAGCAGTCAAGTTGAATAACTTGGTTTGGCAAAGGACGCCTTTGCTGGGCTTGTCCATTTGAGGACAAAAATGCGTCGCAAAACAGCCACGGAATCTCGCCGCGTGGACTGCGCCGTTTGCACTCAAGTATGTAAGAAGAAAGTCTCAAGGACACTGCATATCGCAATTCTAGCCCAGTAGCAACATTGTTGAAAGGTTTTCAATGATCGTCCAAGGTCAAAAGGTTGATGCAAACGGAAACATAGGTTCAGTCATACTGGACGCCAAAAGTATTGATGCACAGACGTTTTCGTCTTTGGCCTTGGCGCTTGAGTTCCAAGACATTGACCGGATTCTTAGGAATGAGAATGATTTAACGATCATCACGAAGTATGGTGAAGTTCTTGTTATCGAGAACTTTTTTATCCATGGTACTTTCGAGCACATCCCGATGTACGTTTCCTCTTTTGGAGATGATGTGCCGCTGCGGTTCTCCGCTGATGAGAGTTGTATTGGCAGCGAGTGCCCGATTTATGCCTATGTCGGTTCAGGAGAGTTCTTGGCGCTACCGCTGGTTTTGATGGGTATTGCATCGATTGGATTGGTGGGTGTTAGCTATGCGCAAGATGGCGGCCATTCGGTTCTGCCGACACAAGATGGCGGCCATTCGGTTCTGCCGACAGTTGATGCCGCAGGGAGTGTCTTTTTTCTGAATCGTCAATCAATTGACCCTGTTTCGGTTTCTGGAACAGGAGAGAGAGGGAGTTTGGTAACAGTGGGCATTGGTAATTCCCTCCAGACAACCGTTATTGATTACAATGGCAGGTGGCACACTGCTTTTTCAACAAACGACTTGCCGCAGGATGGAAGTTACACCTCGATTGTCGCAGTAACTGCCCCCAACGGTCTGACCACGACCCTGACCGGGCCGGGGTATATCATCGACATGACGCCCCCGCCCGTGGTGACCACGGATGGCACGGGATCGGCGGGGGATGTCGAAAACCTTGCCGAATATGCCGATGGCGTCACCCTGACCGGCACGGGTGAACCCGGCGCCGCGATCCGGGTGCAGGTGGCCGGGGCAACCCAGACCACCACCGTGGATGCCAATGGCAACTGGTCGGTGACCTTTACCCAACAGCAGGTTCCGGGCGGCGAGACGACGCATGCCGTCACCGTCACCGCGACCGACACGCATGGCAATGCGACCACCATCACCGATACGCTGGTGATGGACACGATCCCCAACCCGCTGACCATCGGCACGGTGTCGGGCGACAATTTCATCAACCGCTCGGAATTCACCTCTGCGGTGGCGATCGGCGGCAGCACGGCCCCCGGTGCGACGGTCACCATCACCATCCAAGGCGTGCAGGGCACCTTCACCGCTACCGCGGATGGCACTGGCGCATGGTCCTTTACTGCCCCCGCAGGAACCTTCCCGGCGGGCACCTATGACCGCACCATCACCGCCAGCACGGTGGACGCGGCGGGCAACCCGACGCAGGTGACCAAGACCATCACCATCGACACGGAAAACGCGGTCAGCTTTGACAGCGTGACAAACCACGCCCAATTGCGCGATGGCTTCGTCAACCTGACGGAATCCCAAGGCGTCATCACCCTGACCGGACGGGCCGAAGCGGGATCGACCGCCGTCACCGTCGGCTGGACGGGTGGCGCACAGGTGGCGACCGTTGCCGCAGATGGCACATGGACCGTCAGCTTCCCCGCCGGATCGGCCGGGGCGGTCACGCGGGATTCGACCTTTACCGTCACCTCGTTCGACCGCGCGGGCAACAGCGCCAGCGCCACGATGCCGGTGCGGATCGACCTTGAAACCAATGTCACGCTGATGCCGCAGCCGGTGGGCAGCGACAATGTGCTGTCGGGCACCGAACGCGCGGCCGGGCTGACCCTGACCGGCACGGCGGAACCCGGCGCGCAGGTGTTCGTCAGCTTCAACGGCACGACGAAGCAGCCAGTCACGGCAGATGCCAACGGCAATTGGTCGGTGAACTTCGCCGCCTCGGACCTGCCGAGCGGTGAGATTTCGTCGGGCACCGCAGGCCGCACGATCAGCGTCTATTCGGTCGATGCGGCGGGCAACACCTCGGCCACCGTGACGCATACGCTGGACGTGGATACCGTGGTGCGCAACTTCGGCTTCCCCGCGCCCGATCTGATCGGCGTGGCCAATACCGGCGGCACCGATGCGACCACGCTGAACGCGGCAGAGCGTGCGGCAGGTCTGCCGGTGCAAGGCACGGTGGAACCGGGGTCGGTCGTCACAATTCAGGTCGGCGGCTGGACCCAGACCATCCCGGCCAGCCAGACCGCGAGCGGGACATGGTCCTACACCATCCCGTCCAACGTCCTGCCCGATGGCAGCAATGCCAGCGCCACGATCCAAGTCAGTGCGCGGGACCAATACGGCAACGTGTCGCAAACCCTGTCGCACACCATCGCCATCGACACCTCTGTCACCAACTTCAGCGCGGCCAATATCTCGCTGGGTGCGGCGGGGGATGGCTGGCTGAACGCGGCCGAGGCGGCGGCAGGTCTGCCCATCACCGGCAAGGCCGAGGCGGGATCGACCGTCCTCGTCACCATCGGCGGGTCCAGCCACAGCGTCGTGGCCGATGCCAGCGGCAACTGGACCGCGACCTTTACCAAGGCCGAACTGCCCTCGGGTGAGGTGAATGGCGTCGTCGCATCGGTCACTGCGACCGACCCGGCAGGCAACGTCAGCGGGCCGCATAACCTGACCTTCAACGTCGATACCATCGCGCCCGAGCATCCGTGGGTGACGCAGGATTTCGGCAACACCAACATCATCAACGGCATCGCGACCGAGGCATCGTCGGACGTCTACACCTACCACACCGTCGGCGCGACCGGGGCGGCATCGCAGATTTCCACCACGCCGGAAATGCCCGTCACCGCATCCGTCGGCGGCCAGAATGTCGCCAGCGATTTCGTGCTGTTCAACACGCCGGTGCCGGATGGCAGCTATCTGGTCGTGCGCAGCATGGATGTGGCGGGCAACGAATCCAGCACGCTGTATATCCGCAACACCACGGCAGAGGTGACGGTGGACCTGAACCGTCCGGGCCTGCATGGCTTTGACATCGCGGCCATCGACCTTGGCGCATCGGATGCCAACTTGACCATCACGGAATCGCAGATCAACGCGATCACCGGGCCGGACAAGACGCTGGTGATCCGCGGCGGCGCGGATGACGTCGTGACGATGACCGGGGCGCAGGATACCAACCTGAACCAGACCATCGACGGGCAGACCTACAGCATCTTCACGCTGGGCGGGACGCGCGTTCTGGTCGATGACGACATCCAGCGCAACGGCGTGGTTTGAGGCCGGATCAGAGAGAGGGCCACAGATGCCCGGCTTCCGATCCCCCCGCCCCACCGCTGCCGGATTGCTGGCGCTTTTGGCGCTGGCGGGGTGCCTGCCATCGTTTCACCGGGATGCCGAACCCGCGACGATGCGGAACTTCTCGCCGTCCGATCCTGCGCTGGCCACCCCGGCGCAGGGCGGATCGGCCATCATCGACGCCTTGCGTTCACGCCAGACGGTGCTGCCCCCGGGCGGCACCTATGCGCGTATCGCCGACGCGGTCCTGAACGCCTCAAGCGGGGCGGCAGAGGCGGAATTGCGCATGGCCCGCCTGAAGGCCGAGGCGCAGTCCAAGAATTGGCTGCCCAGCATCGGGCCGACGGTCAGCCTGACCTCGCTTGGGTCGGTCGTGGCGCAGTTGGTGGTGGAACAGGCCATTCTTGATAACGGTCGGCGCAAGGCAGAACGCGATCACGCGGCGGCAGATGTCGAAGTAGCCGCCGTCATGCTGGTCGAGGATCTGAACGGCAGGGTGCATGACGGGCTGGCGGCCTATGTCAACGCCCAGCGCGCACAGACGCAGGCCGGGGTGGCCGAACGCGCGACGCTGCGCTTGATGGGGTTTGAGGATACCGTGAACCTGCGGGTGCAGGGCGGTCTATCGGATCGGTCCGAACAGCAGGTCATAGCCCAGAAGCGGGCCGAGATGCAGGCCACGATGGCCGCTGACCGCCAATCCGCCGCGCAATTCATGGCCGATCTGGCCGCACTGACCCGTCAACCGGTCGATGCCTTGGCCGGGCTGGACCCGCTGCCCGCCGATCCGGGTGCGCCAGAGGCGTTGTCGGTGCTGCAAGCCCGCGCCGATGGGGCACGCACGCTGGCCGAGGCAAAGATGGCCCGCGCAGGGCTGTTGCCGGGGCTGAGTGCCGCAGTCGGCCTGAACCAGGATGGTGATGTCGATCCCAACCTGACCCTTGGCGGCGCAAAGTTCGGGATGGGCACCGAGGCGCAGGCGCGCGCCTTGGAAGCGGCCCCCGATCTGGTGGAACGCCAGACCGCACAGGCGGTCGAGGATGCCAATCGCCGTCTGACCGGGCTGAACTCCGACCTTGCCGCCCTGCAACTGCGCCAAGCGCAGGGGTCAGAGGTGCTGCGGCAGACGCTGGGGAACCTTGATCTGTTCACCGAGCAATACAAGCTGGGGCGGCGGTCCTTGCTGGAACTGGTGGGGCAATATGACTCTGCCGCGCGGCTGGAACGGGATCAGGTGTCGCTGACCTATGACATCGCGCTGGTGCAGCTACGGATTGCCGAGGCGCGTGGATTGTTGGTGGATGGGGCGCGGATGTGACAGGGCCCAAGGTGCTTGCCTTTGACCTGCGACCCGACCGTGGCACCACGGCCGCCGCACCGGCTGCACCTTCGGTTCCGCTGTCGATCTCTGTTGGGCCAACACCGACGCCCACGCCTGCCCCGACCCTGACCGTCGCGCCTGATACGCCTACCCCGGCGCGCCGCCCACGACACCGCAACCGCACGCTGGCGCGGGCCGAATTGGCCGCGACCTATGCCGGATTGCTGGGTTCGGTGATACCGCCTGCCGATCTGCTCGACCACCTGCAACTGGCCGCAGGGCAAGGGCGGCTGGGTCTGGAAGAAGTCGCCCATGCCCTGCGCGCCTGTGGGCTGACGGTCACCACGGCCCAGCCCAAACGGATGGACCCGAAGGCCTATGCTTGGCCTGCGCTGGCCGAGATGACCTCGGGCCAGATCGTGCTGGTGCTGGCGCTGCGCGACGGGATGGTGGAGCTTTATGACCAGACCCTGCCGGACAACCGGGCCGAGGTGCCGTGGTCCGAATTCGCCCCGGTCTTTACCGGGCGCACCCTGACCGCCAAACTGCCCTTCGCCGAGGTGGAGCATCGCCACACCGATGGCGCGGCAGAACCGCATTGGTTCTGGGGCGAATTCCGCCACTACCGCCGCCAAATGCTGGAGGTCGCCGCAGGGTCACTGGTGGCGAACCTGCTGGCCACGGCCATCGCGCTTTATTCGCTGCAAATCTATGACCGGGTGATCCCGCATCAATCGCAGCCGACGCTGTGGGTGCTGACCATCGGCGCGCTGGTGGCCATCGGTCTGGACGCTGCCTTGCGCATCGCACGCTCCACCCTGATGGACATGACCGGGCGGCGGATCGAGATGGATGTGCAGAACCGCCTGATGGAGCGGATTCTTGGCATGAAGGCCGCGCCGGGGGAACGCAAGCCCAGCGCCATCTTCAACGCCCTGCGCGATTTCGGATCGGTGCGGGAGTTCTTCACCGCCTCGACCATCGGCACCTTGGCTGATTTGCCGTTCATCCTGATCTTCCTGTTCCTGATAGCCTCCATCGGCGGGAACCTTGTCTGGGTGATGATCGCAGGGGGCCTTCTGATGGTCGTCCCCGGTTTCCTGATGCAAAAGCGCATGATGGCGCTGACCGAACAGACCCAAGGGGCCAGCACCCGCGCGGCGAAACTGCTTTATGAGGCAGTGTTCGACCACGAAACCCTGACCACGCAGCGCGGCGAAGATCGGGTGAAGCGGCTGTGGACGGAACTGACCACGCTGTCGGCGGTCAAGACATCCGAACAGCGCAAGCTGACGACATGGCTGACGACATGGGCGGCGGGTGTGCAGCAGGCGACCTATATCCTGTCGGTGATGATCGGCTGCTACATGGTCTTTGCCGGGCAATTTACCGTGGGCACCATCATCGCCATCGGCATTCTGGCGGGGCGCACGCTGGGCCCCTTGTCCAGCCTTGCCGCCACCATGTCGCGCTGGGCGAATGTGAAAGCGGCGCTTGACGGGTTGGAGCACGTCGCCCAGGCCAAGCAGATGCAAGAGGCCGGTCGCAGCTATCTGCGGCGCGAGCGGTTGTCTGGCGCCTATGACCTGCGGCAGTTGGAATTCCGCTATGATCCGCAGGCCGCACCCACGGTGGATATCCCCGCGCTGTCGATCCTGCAGGGGCAGCATGTGGCGGTCTTGGGCACCAACGGGTCCGGTAAGTCTACTCTGCTGCGGATGCTCGCGGGGCTTTACGAACCCACCGCAGGCCGCATCCTGATGGACAATGTGGACCTGAACCAGATCCACCCCCGCGACCTACGCCGGGGCATCGGCTATCTGGGGCAAGAGGTGCGGCTGTTTTCCGGCACGCTGCGCGACAACTTGAACCTGACGCAGCTAGAACGCGACGACGACCGCCTGCTTGAAGCGCTGGATTTCGCGGGCCTTGGTGCCTTCGTCCGCGCCAATGCGCGCGGGTTGGATCATGAGATCAAGGAAATGGGCGAAGGCCTGTCGGTCGGTCAGCGTCAGTCGATGGGCTGGGCGCGGCTGTGGCTGCAAGACCCCTCGGTCGTCATTCTTGACGAGCCCACCGCCGCCTTGGACCAAACGCTTGAGGCGACGCTGGTTTCCCGCCTGAAAGGCTGGCTGGATGGGCGCACCGCGATCATCGCCACGCACCGCATTCCGATCCTGCAACTGACCACCCGCACGCTGATCCTGCAAAACGGGCATCTGGCGGTGGATGGCCCGCGCGATGCCGTTCTGGCCCATCTGCAAAAGGCGCAAGGCAAATGACCACCTTTGACGCCCCCGACGATATGCGGATGCGCGGCCCCAGCCTGACGACATGGCTGATCGGGTTGACG
>CALRPK020000044.1:0-8525 GCA_943370015.1 Paracoccus haematequi | reverse complement strand
CGAGGCGAGGTCTTTCAACCGATCCGCCCCGGCGGGAAGCGCCCCCGCCAGCAGCGCCACGGCGATGACTGCGGCCCTGAGGATCATAGCGGCGACACCGCTTGCAGGCCGCGCCGCAGCCAGCCCGGACGGGCCGTATCCGCCACCTCACCCGCGCCGACATAGCTGATCTCGGCATTGCCGATGCGGTCGGACAGGATGACGTTTTCGGAGTTGATATCCTCGGGCCGGACGATGCCGGTCAGGCGGACGTATTCCTTGCCTTGGTTCAGCGTCAGGCGTTTCTGGCCCATGATCTCCAAAAGCCCACCCGGCAGCACCCGCACGACCGACACGGACAGACGCCCCGTCAGGCTGTTGGATTGCTGCGCCGCCCCTTTGCCCGCAAAGGATTGGTCCGTGGAATTGGTCAGCATCCCATCATCCAGCCCCAGCGTGGCCACATCCGGCAGGTCGATTTCGTAATCCGACGACCGCTGCCCGCTGGCAGATTGCGATTTGGTCGCGGCGAACCGTTCGACGAATTGCACGGTCAGGATATCGCCCACATGCGACGCCCTGCGGTCCGACGCGAAGAGGCCCGACGACGAGGCGGTGTAGATGCCCCCGGTCGGGAGCGAGGCCTGTTCGGGCAACGCTTCGGCCGGATAGACCGGGGCATATTCCTCGGAGGCGAGATCCTCGACATAGGTCGAGGTGCAGGCAGCAAAGGGGACCAGCAGGATAAGGGGAAGGATACGCTTCATCATCGCCATCACAGCTTGTTGGACAGGAAGCGCATCATCTCATCCGATGCGCTGATGGATTTGGAATTGACCTCATAGGCGCGCTGGGTCTCGATCATGTCGACCAGCTCTTGCACGACATTGACGTTGGACTGCTCCAACGCGCCCTGAACCAGCTTGCCCATGCCATCGGTGTAGGGCGCGCCGACGACGGCTGCGCCAGAGGCCGCGCTTTCGACCACGAAATTCTCGCCAATCGGGTTCAAGCCACGCGGGTTCGGGAAGGCAGCGAGGGTGATCTGACCGACTTCCTCGGCCGCCGTGGCACCGGGCATGGTGACGGACACGATCCCATCGGCAGAGATGGTGATTTCCTGCGCGCCATCGGGGATCTGGATTTCGGGCTGCACCACATAACCTGAGGCCGTGGTCAGCGTCCCTTCGGCATTGCGCGACAAGGCCCCATCGCGGGTATAGCCGATGCGGCCATCGGGCAGCAGCACTTGCAAGAACCCTTGCCCGTCAATCGCCACATCCAGCGCGTTGTCGGTGGTGGCCAGACCGCCTTGGGAATACAGCTTTTCGGTATTCACGATCCGGACCCCGGTGCCGACGGACAGTGGCGTGGTCAGTTGCGTGCCTTCGGACGTTTGCGCGCCCGCCGGGCGGATGTTCTGATAGAGCAGCGTTTCAAAGTTCGCGCGGTCGCGCTTGAACCCCGTGGTGTTCACGTTGGCAAGGTTGTTGGCGATCACCTGCATCCGGGTCTGCTGGGCATTCAGACCGGTCTTGGCGACATGCATGGCATCCGAGGACATGGGCAGCAGGCTCCTGACAGCGTTTCTCTGTCGGATGTCTGCAAGGCCCGTGCCAAGCCGCACGGATCAGAGGGATGGGATTTTAGGGGGAAGGTGCTAGCCATGAGGAAAGGCTCCAGTGGAGCGTTTCCTCACGCCGCCGTTAGGGCCGCGGGCCAATCCCCGGCGTCGCGACTAAACCATCGCTCTACCGCGCCAACTCTCGTTCCAGCGCCTCACGGATCAGACGCTGATAAGGAATGCCCCGCTCCTGCGCCCGCAGCTTCAACGCCTGCATCAGCTTCTCCGGCAAGCGCATGTTGATCCGGGCGGATTTCGGTTCAACTTCCCACGACATCGCCTTGAACTGGGCAAAGTCCAAGTCGGACAGGTTTTGGTCCAGAAACGCCTCAGCCTCTGCGTCAGTGGTCATGGGTGGAACAGTTTTCATAACGGCGCACCTCACGGTCATGCATGTATCGGGCGCTGATCGGGCGGATCTTGTCCCCCCGCCAGCAAAAGGCAACAAAGGCGGGACGGCCGGATCTTGCGCGACCAACCGCGATGAACCGGGCCTCATCGGCAGAATGTGCTACATCCGGCGCAACACGCGGCTCAGACCGAAAGAAGGCCTCTATCTCGGCCACGGAAAGCCCGTGCTTCTGCACCTTCGCCCGGTTGCCATCGTCCCAGTCGAATTTCACTTATGTATGCACCGATGTGTGTACAAATCAAGCGCCTCAAGGCACCTGCACAGCATCGGCAGAAGAGGTTAGCGGATCGTTAAAACCCTCATCCCTTCGGCTTGTCGTCCCAATCCTTGGTCAAGATCCGGCTCGCATCCCCCTGCGGGTCGTCGAATTGGCGGTGCTTCATCGCCCAAAAGAAGGCGAACAACCCTATGCCCCCCAAAAACAAGGACACCGGGATCAGGAAGGCCAGAATGTCCATCTCACTTCAACCTTAATGCATTCAGCGAAACGGTGATCGACGACAGGGACATCGCCAGTGCCGCAGCCAAGGGCGTCGCAGACCCGATCAGCGCCAAGGGCACCGCCACCACGTTATACCCGCCCGAGATCACGAAATTCTCGATGATCCGGCGCGAGGTCTGGCGCGCGATGCGCACGGCATCGGCAATCGGGGCCATATCCTGACCCAGCAAAACGATATCCGACGCCACCCGCGCCGCATCCAAGGCTGAGGCCGGCGAGATCGACACATGCGCCGCCGCCAGCGCCGCCGTGTCGTTCAGCCCGTCGCCCACCATCAGCACCTTGTGCCCCGCCTGCGACAGCGCCGCCACCCGCGCGGCCTTTTCGGCGGGCAAAGCACCCGCGGTCCAATCCTCAATCCCCAGCCGCCCGGCCAATTCCGCCACCGCCCCCGCCGCATCGCCAGAGATCAGCACGATCCGCTTGCCCTGCGCCTTAAGCCCCGCAATCGCAGCCTCGGCCCCCGGGCGCAGATGGTCGGCAAAGGTGAATGCGCGCGGGGTTCCGTCGCCCGTGCACAGATAGGTCGCCGTCACCGGCAACGCAGTCCCGCCGCACCATTCGGCACGGCCAAGGCGGACGGTCATACCGCGCCAGACCCCTTCGACCCCATAGCCCGGCACTTCGCGCAACGCCTCTACCCGCGCGGGCCGGATACCGCGTGCACGGGCGGCATCCGCCAAGGCCACCGCCAAGGGATGCGACGAAGCACCCGCCAAAGCCGCCGCAACCTCGACCGCCACATCAGGATGATCGGTCAGATTGGTCGGCTGCGGCGCGCCCATTGTCAGCGTTCCGGTCTTGTCAAAGACCACGGTATCCACCTCGGCCAGACGTTCCAGCGCGGTCCCGTCCTTGATCAGCAATCCCTTGCGGAACAGCTTGCCAGAGGCCGCCGTCACCACCGCAGGCACTGCCAACCCCAACGCACAGGGGCAGGTGATGATCAGCACGGCGGCAGAGATGTTGATGGCAAAACGCACATCGCCCCCGGTCTGCCACAGCCAAAAGCCAAAGGCGGAAAAGGACAGAAGATGCACCATCGGCGAATAAAAGCTCGCCGCCCGTTCGGCGAGGGTCTTGTACGTGGTCCGTGCATTCTCGGCCACGGCCACCAGATCGGCCATGCGGTGCAGGCTGCTGTCCTTGCCCGCCGCCGTCACGCGCAGAGTCAGGGGGCCGGTCAGATTGACCTCTCCCGCACTCACCACCGTTCCCGGCCCGGCAAAGACCGGCAGGCTTTCCCCGGTCAGAAGCGAGCGGTCCACCTCTGACTGACCCTCCACCACGACACCATCCACCGGCATCCGCCCACCGGGACGAACGCGGACCAGATCGCCCACGACGACCTCTGTTATCGATACCACACACTCGGAACCATCCCGGATCACCGTGGCACGCGGCACCTCCAGCGCAGCCAACTCCTCAGCCGCCGACCGGGCCACAACGCGGGTGCGGTGGTCCAGATAGCGCCCCGCCAGCAGGAAGAACGACAGCATCACGGCGGCATCGAAATAGGCGTGGTGCCCGCCCATCCACGTCTCAAACAGCGAAATCGACGAGGCGAGGATCAGCGCCAAGGAAATCGGCACATCCATCCCCAACCGCCCCACCCGCAAAGACGCCCAAGCGGATTTGAAGAACGGCTGGCCAACAAAGACCACCGTGGGCAGCGCAATAGCGGCGGAAATCCAGTGGAACAGATCGCGCGTCGCCTCATCCGCGCCAGACCAGACGGCGACGGACAAGAGCATGACGTTCATCATGGCAAAAAACGCCACCCCCAGCCGCATCAAGAGGTCACGCCCCTGACGGTCCGTCTCGGTCGCGCTCAGAAGTCCGGGGTCCAGTTCATGCGCCTCATATCCCACGCCCTTCAGCGCGGCGATCAGGTCGTCGGCGGTCACCTCTGGCGCGGCCTCGACGCTCACCCGCTTCATCGTCAGGTTCACCCGCGCGCTGTCCACCCCCGGCACGGCCAGCAGGCCATGTTCCACCGTGGTGATGCAGGCCGCGCAATGGGCGGTGGGGAGGGACAGCATCAGCCGGGCATGACCCGCCCCCGCCTGCCGCGCAATCTCCATCGCGGACGGCGCCGCGATGCAGGCCGGGCAGGCTGACAGGCTGGCGTGTTCGGTTTCGTCCAGCGGCGGGGCAAAGCTCATGGCGCTACTCCTGCACCAACAGGTCAAGCCGCTGGTTGAACAGCGTGCCATCGGGCGACTTGGCGTTGACGACAACGATCCACTTGCCGCGCGGCAAGGTCACATCAGCCACAAACTCGCCCGAGACGCGGTTGAACACCGGATTGAAATCATCCTTCGCCTCTGTCGCGCGGCCCACCAGCACATCCAGATCGGACAGCACAGCGGGCAGGCCATTGCGGTCGGTGAAATCCAAGACCAGATGACCGGAGCGATAGGTATGGGTCAACTGCCAGCCCAAGGCCAGTTGCGCCTGTTTGCGCGCGTCAAAATCCTGACTGGCGACATAGCCATTCGCCACCTCGATCCCGGGAAAGGTGCTGATCGCCTTATAGGCCATCACCAGATTGACCGCGATGATGATGCCGAAAGCCCCGACGGTAACCGCAAAAACCTGACGTCCCGTGATTTCAGCCATGTCAGTCATCCTTTCCGTTAAAGACAGTGTCATGTGAGACGCGCTCCGTCCCACCGACGCGAGACACCCAAAGCCGCAGGTCGGTCTTGTCTTCGGTCGCGGCTTCGCTGTCAGGGGCGGCCTCGATATAGACCCGCTGTTGCAGGGTCTCATTCGCGGGGACGGTCACTTCGGTATCTGATGCGCCCTCAAGGTGCAGGGTGAACCGCCCCTCAGAGGTCAGGGTGACCACATAGGTCTCATCCTGCCCCGACTTGTTGCGCAGCCGCAGGTCATAGGTGTTGCGGATCGTGCCATCCTTCAGCGTGACAAACAGCGGGTTGCGCTGAGGTGTGACGCTGATGTCGATGGGCGAGCGCAGGAACAGCGCCACCACCAGCCCGATGCCAACCCCGGCCCAAAGCACGGTGTAAAGGATGGTGCGCGGGCGGAACACGTGCTGCCAGACCGATTTCGCCGGGGCCCCCGCCCGTTCACGGGTTTCATCGGTCAGCGCAAGATAACCGATCAGGTCGCGCGGCTTGCCGATCTTGTCCATCATGTCGTTGCAGGCGTCGATGCACAGGCCACAGGTGATGCAGGCCATCTGTTGGCCATCGCGGATGTCGATTCCCATCGGGCAGACGTTGACGCAGGCCATGCAATCGATGCAGTCGCCGTTGCCCGCCACATTCTGCTTGCCGCGCGGTTCACCCCGCCAATCGCGGTAGCCGATGGTCAGCGTGTCTTCGTCCATCATCGCCGCCTGAATGCGCGGCCAAGGGCAGGCGTAGATGCAAATCTGTTCGCGGGCAAAGCCGCCAAAGGCAAAGGTCGTCGCGGTCAGGATCGCCATCGTCGTATAGGCGACGGGATGGGCGTTCAGCGTGACCAGATCGCGCATCAGCGTCGGCGCATCGGTGAAGTAGAAAATCCACGCCCCGCCCGTGGCCAGCCCGATCAGCAGCCAGATCGCCCATTTTGTCAGGTTCTTGCGGATCTTCTCGGCATCCCAGCGCTGCCGATGCAGGCGGATGCGGGCGTTGCGGTCGCCTTCGACCCAGCGTTCGACAAGGATGTAAAGGTCAGTCCAGACCGTCTGCGGGCAGGCATAGCCACACCAGACCCGCCCGGCGGCAGAGGTAAAGAGAAACAGCCCCAACCCCGCCATGATCAACAGTCCCGCCACGAAGTAAAACTCATGCGGCCAGATTTCGATCATGAAGAAGAAAAAGCGCCGGTTGGCGATGTCCACCAGCACCGCCTGATCCGGCAGGTTCGGCCCCCGGTCCCAGCGCAGCCAAGGTGTCACGTAATAGATGCCCAGCGTCACCGCCATGATCCACCATTTCAGCGTGCGGAAATTGCCCTTCACCCGGCGGGGAAAGATCGGCTCGCGCTTGGCATAGAGGCTGGCTGGTTCAGTATCGGGGCTGCTCACGGAAATCTCCGAGTCTCGGGCTTTGGATTGCCCCCGGTATGGGCCGCGCGACGCGTCAGCACCTTGATGCAGGTCAAACCATCATCCGGAATGCAGCTTTGTCGCAGGGGGAGGCGGAATTTTTCTTATAATTCCGTAGCGAAGCCTGTGTGCAGGCTTCGTCGCGTTTCCTGTGTCAGGAAACGCCGCCACGCCAAAAAAGGAAAAGGGGGCCCCGAAAGGCCCCCAAGGTCACGCAACAAAAAGCGCGATCACTCCCCACCGCCGCGCGAATGGACATAGGCGGCGACGGCGCGGATTTCATCCTCGGTCAGGCGTCCAGCCCAAGGCGGCATCACGCCAAAGCGGGCATAGGTGACCGTGGTTTTGATGGCCGCACGATCCCCGCCATAAAGCCAGATCGCATCGGTCAGGGTCGGTGCACCTTGGGCATGGTCGCCCTGCCCGGCCTCGCCGTGACAGGCAACGCAGTTTTCGGCAAAGACCGTCGCCCCTTCGGCAGCCTTGGCGGCATCGTGTTCTTGGCCCGAGATGGCCAGAACATGTTCCACCACCGCATCAATCTGCGCCGGTTCCAGCAATTCATCTGCGCCAAACCGTGGCATTTGCGAATAGCGGGCATCCGGGTCACTGGTGTTGCGGATGCCATGGGTGATCGTGGTGTGGATGTCGTCGATGGTGCCACCCCACAGCCAGTCATTGTCCAAGAGGTTGGGATACCCCTTGCCCACCACCCCCGCTGCGCCAGCCCCGTGGCATTGCGCGCAATTGGTGCGGAACACCGCCGCCCCCGCCGGTTCGGCATAGGCCATCAGTTCCGGCGTGGTGACGATCTGATCCAGCGGTGCCGCCACCAGCTTGGCCTTGATATCGGCATTCTTGGCGTCGAAGCTGTCAATCTCGGCCTGCACATCAGCGCGGGTGGATGATCCCAGCAGCCCCGGCGTGGCCCCGGTCAGCAGCGGCCATGCCGGATAGGCGATGGTATAGCCGATGGCCCAGACGATGGTGGCGTAGAACACCCAGACCCACCAACGCGGCAGGGGGTTGTTCAATTCTTCGATGCCGTCCCATTCATGGCCGGTGGTGCCGACCTGACCGGGCGCGACCTTGGTTACTTTCTTGGCGCACATCTCTCACGCCTCCTTCTGGCTGGCTGCCGGTTTGCTGTCGTCGCGGAAGATCGACCGCGCGGCCTCGTCATGCAGGGGGCGGCTGCCGGGGCGCATGGCCCAGACGATCACCCCAAGGAACACCGCCGTCAGCAGCAAAAGCGCCCAACTGTCGGCAAAGACACGAAGCAAGGTATAGGTTTCCATGACGTCCCCCTTACCGGCTTGCGTCAGGCGTGAAGGTCGAAAAATCGACCATCGTGCCAAGGACTTGCAGATAGGCGATCAGCGCATCCATCTCGGTCAATTCGACCTGACCGTCGAAGTTGGACACGTTGGTCTTGGAATACCGCTCTTGCAGACCGGTGTAGTCGCTGTCCGGGTCGGCCTGTGCGGCAAAATCCGCCGCAGCATTGGCCATCATTTCGTCGGTGTAGGGCACGCCGACCATCCGATGCGTCGCCATCTCGTCGCCGATATACTTGGCGTCGATCACGTTGTTCATCAGGAAGTCATACTTCGGCATCACCGATTCCGGCACCACGGCCTGCGGGTTCATCAGGTGATCCACATGCCAGGCGTCGGAATACTTGCCGCCCACCCGCGCCAGATCCGGCCCGGTGCGCTTGGACCCCCATTGGAACGGGTGGTCGTATTTCGACTCCGCTGCCAACGAATAGTGCCCATAGCGTTCGACCTCATCGCGCATGGGGCGGATCATCTGGCTGTGGCAGACGTAGCAGCCCTCACGGATGTAGATGTCGCGCCCCGCCAACTCCAAGGGCGTATAGGGGCGGACCCCTTCGACGTTTTCGATCGTGTTCTCAAGGTAGAACAGCGGCACGATCTGGACG
>CALRPK020000043.1:0-8576 GCA_943370015.1 Paracoccus haematequi | reverse complement strand
CGTGGCGACCGCGGCGGCGATCATTTCGACCGCTGTTGCCACGCTTGCGGCACTGGGGACCACGCGGCGCGCGGCGTTCCGGGGGCAGACGGCGATCTATGCCGTGATCAACCAACCCCTGATGGTGCCCGAGATCGTGACCGCCGTGGCGCTTTTGATCTTCTTTTCCGCCGTCAAGCTGGCGACGGGTTACAGCGGCCTTGGCTATCTGATCCTTGCCCATGCGGCCTTTTGCATCCCCTTTGCCTATCTGCCCATCCGCGCGCGGCTGGAGGGGATGGACCTGACGCTGGAAACCGCCGCATCGGACCTTTACGCCAGCCCGTGGCAGACCTTCCGCCATGTCACCCTGCCCCTCTTGATGCCCGGGGTGCTGGCGGGGGCGATGCTGGCCTTTGTCACCTCGCTTGATGATGTGGTGATCACCGAATTCATCAAATCACCAGGGCAGGATACCTTGCCCACTTACATGCTGGGCCAGTTGCGCCGTCAGATGAAGCCAGACGTCAACGCCCTGTCGGCGTTGCTGCTGGCGGTGACGCTGCTGCTGCTGGCGGGCGTTTACCTGTTAACAAGAAAGCGGGCGGACTGACCCGCGCAGACCATGGCCCAACAGAGGAGAGCCACAATATGAAACGGACATTCACGGCGATGGCGCTGGTGCTGGCCAGCACCGGCGGTGCTTTGGCGGAAGGGGAGTTGTTCCTGTACAACTGGGGCAATTACACCAGCCCCGACCTGATCAAGAAGTTCGAAGAAACCTATGACGTCAAGGTCACGATCACCGACTTTGACTCGAATGACACCGCACTCGCCAAGATCGAGGCGGGGGCTTCGGGCTTTGACCTTGTGGTGCCTTCGGCCGGGTTCGTCGGCATCTATGCCGAAAAGGGCCTGATCCAGAAACTCGACCTGTCGCGCCTGCCCAGTCACAAGAACATCGCACCGGAATGGGTGGATGTGGCTTGGGATCCGGGCCGGGAATACTCGATCCCCTATCAGTGGGGCTCCACCGGCATGTCGGTGAATTCCACCGTCTATTCGGGCGATATCAACACCAGTTCCATCTTCATGGACCCGCCCGCCGAATTGCAGGGCAAGATCAACGTCATCCCGGAAATGGGCGATGTGATGGCGCTGGCCACCATGTGGGCGGGCGGGGATGTCTGTTCCGAAGACCCGGCGGTGATGAAAAAGGTGCGCGACGCCCTCTTGGCCGCCAAGCCGAAGTGGATGTCGATGGATTATTCCACCGTCGAGAAGATGATCAACAACGACTATGCCGCGACGGTCGATTGGAACGGATCGGCCCTGCGCTCGCGCCTTGGCAATGGGGATGTGAAGTTCGGCTACCCGAAAGAAGGCTATGGCCTGTGGATGGACAACGTGGTGCTGCTGTCGGACGCCAAGAACGTCGACAACGCCTATCTGTTCATGGACTTCATCATGCTGCCCGAAAACGCCGCCATGCTGTCGGCCTTTGCCCGCTATGCCAACGGGATTTCCGGGTCCGAGGCCTTCATGCCCGACGACATGAAAGGCGCGCCCGAGTTGGTGGCCCCGGCAGAGTTTGCCAATCTCGGCCAATTCGTGACGGTCTGCACCGGCAAGGCGCTGGAATATCAGAACGCGATCTGGACCGAGTTGCAGAAGTAAGCGCCGGTTGATCCGACAGAAGCGGGGGGTTTCACACCCCCCGCACCCCCCGTGGGATATTTAGAGACAGAAAATGAGGGAAGAATGGACCTGACCACACGTTCCGCGACGGAGTTGGTGCGGGCGATCCATCTGGGTCAGACGAAGCCTTCGGACCTCATGGCAGCGACCTTGGCGCGGATCGCTGAGGTGAATGGTGCGGTCAATGCCATCGTGTCGCTGCGCGATGCGGATGCGTTGATGGCCGAGGCGCGGGCGGCGGATGGGGTGGCCCCTGTCGGGCCGCTGCATGGGCTGCCGGTGGCGCTGAAGGATTTGGTGGCGGTCAAGGGGATCAGGACCACCTATGGCTCGCCCTTGTTTGCCGATCATGTGCCGGTGGCGGATGATCTGGTGGCGGCGCGGTTGCGCGCGGCGGGGGCGATCCTGATCGGCAAGACCAATACGCCGGAATGGGGGCATGGCAGCCACAGCTTCAACCCGGTCTTTGGTGTGACGCGCAACCCCTATGACCTGTCGCGCACGGCGGGCGGGTCATCGGGCGGGGCGGCGGCGGCCTTGGCCACGCGCATGGTGGCGCTGGCCGATGGGTCGGACATGATGGGCAGCCTGCGCAACCCGGCGGCCTTCTGCAACGTCTACGGCTTTCGCCCGAGTTATGGTTTGGTCCCCGGCATGGCGCAGGGGGATACCTTCCTTGCCACCATGGCGACCGAAGGGCCCATGGCACGCAGCGTTGAGGATGTGGCGCTGATGCTGGAGGTGCTGGCGGGACCGAACCCGGAAGTGCCCTTTGGCCGGGAGGGGCAGGCCTTTACGCAGTCCTTGGACATTGATCTGCGCGGCAAGCGCATCGGCTGGCTGGGCGATTGGGGCGGGGCCTATGGCTGCGAGGCCGGGATCTTGGACCTGTGTCAGGCGGGCTTGCAGGTCTTTGCGGATGAGGGCGCGATTGTTGAACCCGTCGCGCCGCCCTTTCCGGCGGAAAAGCTGTGGCAGGCGTGGTTGACCATCCGCGCCATGCTGAATGCGGGCGACAAGCAGGCGATGTATGCCGATCCGGTCAAGCGCGCGCAGTTGAAGCCGGAGACGCAGTGGGAGATCGAGCAGGGCCAGAAGGTGACGGCGGCAAAGTTTCATGCGGCCTCCGTCATCCGGTCGCGCTGGTATGCGCGGGTGGCGAAGCTGTTCACCGACTATGACGCGCTGGTGATGCCCTCGGCGCAAGTTTGGCCCTTCCCGGCGGAATGGCGTTGGCCGCAGGCAATCAACGGTCGGGCGATGGACACCTATCACCGCTGGATGGAGGTGGTGATCCCGGTGTCCTTGGCAGGTCTGCCATCGCTGAACATCCCCGTTGGGTTCGGGCCGCAGGGGTTGCCGATGGGGATGCAGTTGTTCGGCGCGTATGGGACGGATGCCAAGGTGCTGGCGATGGGGCAGCAATACCACCGCGCCACCGATTGGCCGGGGCAAAGGCCGCCTCAGATCAGCGGGTAGCGGGCGAGTTCGTCATAGCGGTTGCCTTTGGGTGACAGGCGGGATTCGTAAAGGATGACCTCCTCCACCTCAAACACGGGGCTCCGGAAATCCATACCGCCCGCGATGGCGCGTTCCAGACGCATCGTGTCCTCGGCATTGGGCGGCGGGAAGCGGCCAAGGGTGACATGCGGGACATAGCGGCGGCTTTCGACGGTGATCCCCGATTGCCGGGCCGATTGTTCCAGCTTGGCCTGCATCCGCGTCAAAGGGTCAGACGGTGCCACCCCAGCCCAGGCCGCGCGGGGTTTTGCACCGCCAAACAGACCAAGCCCCTGCAAGGTCAGGGAAAAGCGCGGCATCCACAGCGCCTCAAACCCCTCATGCGCGGCGCGCAGGTCGGGTTCGGGCTGTTCTCCAAGGAACACCAGCGTCAGATGGAAATTCTCGGGCGGTTCCTTGCGTGGCAGGGGCAGCAGGAATTGCTGCACGCGCAGCGCTGACAGCACCGGGTCGGGCAAGGACAGGGCAAGGAAAGCGCGGATCATCGGCGGGCCAGATGGCGCAGGCGGTCGGTGATTTCGGGCCGCACCGGGCCTTCGCGCGGGGGATCGAGCAGGGTGGTCAGCATCGCCTCCGTCGGTGGGGGACGCGCGCCGCCGTTCCACGACAGGGCGCGCAGCACATCGGCAGCAGGGTCGGGCAGGCGGACGGGAATGTCAAACCCGGCCAGCGTGGCCCAAAGCGCGGTCCAGCAGCGCCCGACGGACCACGGGTTATAGCCGCCACCCCCCAGCAACATCAGGCGCGGCGCGAGGGGACGGATCGCACGCACCGCCGCGACATGCGCATTGTTCGAAAGGGACAAGCGCGACAGAGGATCCTCAAGCAAGGCATCGGCTCCAGCTTGCAGCACGATGGCCTCTGGTCTGAATTCTGCAAGCCGAGGCAGAACCAGCTCGTCAAGGATGGTGCGGAATTCACTGTCATTCAGCCCGCGCGGCACTGGCATGTTGAACGCCGCGCCACCCGCCGTGTCATCCAGCCGCCCGGTAAAGGGCCAACGGTTTTCCTCATGCACAGAGATCATCCGCATATCGGGATCATTGGCAAAGGCGGGTTCCACCCCATCCGGGTGATGGGCGTCGATGTCGACATAGGCCAGACGGCGCAGACCGTTGCGCCGCAAGGCTTGCAGCGCCAAGATCGGATCGTTCAGATAGCAAAACCCATTGGCGCGGTCGGGCATGCCGTGATGTGTGCCACCACCTGGGACATGGATCGCGCCAGCGGGGGCATGGGCCAAAAGCTCTGCCGCGAGCATCACCCCGCCAGCACCGGTGGCGGGACGGTCGAACATCTCTGGGAACACCGGATTGGACAGCGTGCCCAAAGCGTGCCTTTCGCGGGTGGCGGGGTCCACCGTCCCCTGATCCTGCGCCTGTTGCAGGGCGGCGATGTAATCGGCGGTGTGGAATGACAGCAACGCCGCAGGTTTGGCGCGCGGGCTGGTGCGATACATCCCCGGCGGCAACCAGTCCATCGCGCGGCAAAGGTCCATGACGGTGGACACGCGCGGCACCCGCAGCGGATGAGTCTTGCCGTAGCTGGACCCCCGGTAGATGTCCGAGCCAAAGAACAGCGGGCCGAGGATGGGTTCCGTCACTGGGTCACGGTTACTGCGTCAGCAGCGGGGTGAACTTGCCCACGATGGCATTGGCGGTGCGATTGGTCATGGACCCCCATGTTCCCAAAACCTCTCCCTCTGTCCCAAGCAACACCTTGTTGAAGTTCCAGCCCGGCACGAAACCATGCTCTGCCGCCAGCCACGCGTAGAAAGGATGCGCCTCTGCCCCCGTCACATGGGTGATGTCGGTCATCGGGATGGTCAGGTCAAAGTTGGCGGCGCAGTATTCCTTCACCTCTGCCCCCGAGGCGAGTTCTTGGTTGAAGTCGTTCGACGGTACCGCCAGCACGACCAGACCCTGCGCTGAATACTTGTCATGCAGCGCCTGAAGATCATCGAACTGCGGCGCGAAGCCGCAAAGCGATGCCGTGTTGACCACCAGAACCGGATGCCCCTTGAAATCATCCAGATCAATCGTCCCGCCATCGACCGAGGCGAATTCATACCCCGCCAGCGCCGGGTTTGCTGCCAAAAGCGTGGTCAGGATCAGCGCGGCGGTCTGGGTGCGGGACATGATGGCCTCTGACATGATGCGGTGTATCTCGGGATGTAGCCCCGCTGCGGCCCGGGTCAAACGCCGGACTGGGGCAAGAACGGGGAAAGAATGCCCAATTTTCCAGCACAACCTTGGAAAGCCTGTGCATGGCACTGGAACTTCGCCACGCTGTCCCCCATTATCGTTCCACAGCAGTTATGGCACTGGCACCAAGACCATCCGCCATAAGGACGATCGGAACAGGCCGCAGGATGAAGCGCAGCAAGCAGGACCAGTTCGTCGCAGATGGCTGCGGCGCGCGCAGCCAGAATGGTGCGCTGTGTTGGCGCGCCCATCGCGGCCAGATCGAGGTGTTGCTGATCACCAGCCGTGATACCGGGCGCTGGGTCATCCCCAAGGGCTGGCCGATGGCAGGCCTGTCACCGGACCTTGCCGCCGCGCAAGAGGCATGGGAGGAGGCCGGGGTTTCCGGGGAGGTCTCTGCCCGGCCTTTGGGCATCTATGCCTATGACAAGATTGTGAAACTGGGGCATGCCCTGCCCTGCGCCGTGGCAGTCTATCCGCTGCGGGTGGATCGCTTGGCGGTCGAATTCCCCGAACGCCATGAGCGGCGGCGCAAGTGGTTTGCCGCCGCCAAGGCCGCCCGCAAGGTGGCAGAACCGGAACTGCGTCAGATTTTTCAGGCCTTGGCCGATGATCCGGGATTGCTGCTGGATGCAGCCACGGGGCACGGCGCTGATGGCGCACCTCCGGCTGAGGAATGAACCCTGACCGGCAGGCGGCGCGACGGCGGCTTGAAATCGCCGTCAGGCTGGTTAGGTGTTGGGGTGAAGACTGTCCCGCCACGGTAACCCTGCGATGATCCGCTACGCCCTGTCCTGCAAAGATGGCCATGCTTTTGAAAGCTGGTTCAAATCCGCTTCAGCCTTTGACGGGCTGGCGGCGGCGGGTCATGTCGCTTGTCCGGTCTGCGGCACGGCTGCGGTGACGAAATCCCTGATGGCCCCGGCCGTGGCACAGGCCACCAAGCCTGCGGCCGCCAGTCTGACTGAACCGGCCAATCCGATGGAAGAGGCGATGCGCGCCCTGCGGCGTCAGGTCGAGGAAAACAGCGAATATGTCGGCGTGAACTTTGTCACCGAAGCCCGCCGCATCCATGACGGCGACGCCCCGGAACGTGCGATCTATGGCGAGGCCCGCCCTGAAGACGCCAAGCGCCTGATCGAAGACGGCGTTCCCGTCGCGCCCTTGCCGTTCTTTCCGGTCCGAAAAACGAACTGATCGTTTCTGTTTTCAGAACAGTCCTGCCACAAAGCGCAGATTGTGCAACAATGCGCCACAATCCTGCCGCAATCTCTTTCTAGCCTCTCAACCTGAGGAATATGGTGGTCAGAAGGACGGCAAAAGCCGCCACGGCCATCAGGAGCGAGTGGTGGTAGCGATGTCCGACAGCTTGTGCCGTCTTTACGAACCCATTGCGTCGGGTCACTCCATGCGCCCCGCCGCCGATGCCCTGCTGGATCGGGCAACGCAGGTGTTCGGGACATCGGTTCTGGCCTGTTTCGCCCGCGGCATGCAGCTTGAGACTGATCGGGGCATGATCCCCGTGGAAGAGATCGAGGAGGAGAGCCTCGTTCGCACGCTGGACAATGGGTTGCAGCCAGTCCGGCGTGTGCTGTCGAAAAGGGTGGAGGGCCTTGGCGCGCTGGCCCCGGTGGTGTTCCGGGCGGGTGTGCTGGGCAATGTGCGCGATCTTGTCGTCTCGCCGCACCACCGCGTCCTGATGTCGGGCTGGCAGGCAGAGCTTGTGGCAGGGTGCCCCGAAGCGCTGGTCATGGCCAAGGACATGGTGAACGGCAAGACGGTCCTCCGTCTGCCCATGGCGGAGGTGGAGTATTTCCACCTCCTTTTCGACCGTCACGAAATCGTCTTTGCCGAAGGCGCGGCGACGGAAAGCTATCACCCGCTTTTGCCGGATTCGCATATCCGCGCACCTGAAACGCAGGCAGAGATTCTGGCGCTATTCCCCGACCTTGCGGTCGATGTCGCGCTTTTCGGTCCGGCGGTGCGCCCGACCCTGACCCCGGCCGAGGCGATGCTGTTCCGGCTGTGAGGCCGGAACAGGTGCCGTTCACATCTGCTGTCAGATTTGCTTTTCCGGCATCTGCACACGCAGGCCATCCAGCGCATCCGACACCTTGAGCTGGCAGGTCAGACGCGACCGGACCGGATCGGGATTCCACGCGAAATCCAGCATGTCGGTTTCCATCGAATCTTTCTTGGGCAGGCGGTCCACCCATGTCGGATCAACATAGACATGGCAGGTCGAACAGGCGCAGGCCCCGCCGCAATCGGCCTCGATGCCGGGAATGCCGTTGTCGCGCGCGCCTTCCATGACGGTCAGGCCGGTCGCGACCTCAATGACATGTTCCTTGCCGCCGTGTTCCACATAGGTGATTTTCGCCATATCGCTCTCTGCCTGTCCTGTCAGTAGGGTCGCACCCCAGCGCTTCGGACATAAGGTAGTTTCACCGGCTTTGCCAGTCCTGCCCGCTTTGCCCAGCCCACAGCAAGGCCGAGGGCTTGCCGGATCGGGATGTATGTTCTATCTTTGTTCTTATGTTCAAATCCCCCATCGGCCCCCAAGACCCCACCCCGCGCAGTCTGCAAAGCTGGATGGTGCCAACCGCCCGGCCCGGCACTTGGCCGCGCCCGCCCGCCGCCCTTGTGGCGGTGCGGCTGGACGAGCCACCGACAGGCGCACAGGTCTGCGTGGCGGGTCTTGTGCTGGTGCGCCAACGGCCCGGCACCGCCAAGGGCGTGATCTTTGTGACGCTGGAGGATGAGACCGGCACCTGCAACGTCGTGGTCTGGGCCAAGGTCTATGAACGCTTTCGCCGCGCCGTGATCGCAGGCCGCATGCTGCGGGTCACAGGCCGGGTGCAGCGCGACTGTGGCGTAGTGCATGTGGTGGCCGAACGGATCGAGGATATCTCTTACATGCTCGACCATCTCTTGGAACCCGGCTTCCGCCCCGATGGCGTGCGCGCCGCAGATCAGCCCTGACAGGGGCCGTGACGGGTGTTCCGCCCCGCCACGTTTATCGTTATGGTGCCGACCACAAGGCCGGGACCGAACCCGGCGGAAACAGGCAGGCGGGTCATGACAGCGACAGCGGCAAAGCTCGGGATTTTGGCCTTCCTCGCCTTGGCGGCCTGCCAGACTGTGCCGATGCCGAAAAACCCCAGCACCACGGAC
>CALRPK020000042.1:0-8603 GCA_943370015.1 Paracoccus haematequi | reverse complement strand
GCGGGCGCTGTTGGAGCGGTGCTGCGATGCGCTGATCGCCTGTGAGGCGGCGCTGAACCAGTTGGACGCGAAATCAGGTGATGGGGATACGGGCACAACGCTGGCCACAGCTGCACGGTCGTTGAAGGGGGCGCTGGACCGGCTGCCTTTGGCGGACCCGACACAGCTTTACCGCGCGATCAGCACCGAACTCAGCCAGACCATGGGTGGGTCGTCGGGGGTATTGCTGGCCATCTTCTTTGCCGCTGCCGGGGATGCCTCGGCCTCGGGCAAGTCGTGGATCGGCGCGTTGTCGGCGGGGCTCGACCGGGTGATGCAGGTCGGTGGGGCGGAGCCCGGTCACCGCACCCTGATCGACGCTTTGGCCCCGGCGCTGGCCGCCCTGCCCCAAGGATTGGCAGCCGCCGCAACCGCAGCCCGCCAAGGCGCAGACAGCACCGCGCAGATGACGCGGGCCAAGGCCGGGCGGGCGTCTTATCTGTCAGCGGACAAGCTGGCAGGGTTCAACGATCCGGGGGCCGAAGGTGTGGCGCGGCTCTTGGAGACGCTGGCGCAAGGCTAAGGGATGGTGCGGGCGGCGGGACTTGAACCCGCACGAGCTTGGCTCTAGCGATTTTAAGTCGCTTGTGTCTACCGTTCCACCACGCCCGCGCCGACAGACCGTCTAGCAGCACCTTGCGGACTGGGCAACCTAGGGGGTCATCACCTTGAACACGCAAGGATCGGTCATCAATTCGGGCGGGGACATGCACAGACCTTGGGCCACCTGCCACGCGGCAAAGACCTTGGGCACATAGTCGCGGGTTTCGGCAAAGGGCGGCACGCCGTCATATTTGGTCACCGCGCCCTCGCCCGCGTTATAGGCGGCGATGACCATGACCGGGTCGCGGTCAAAGGTTTTCATCAGCCAATCCAGATAGGCCACCCCGCCCTTGATATTTGCCACGGGGTCCAGCGCGTCTGAGACGCCGAACCGATCTGCCGTCGCGGGGATCAACTGCATCAAGCCCTGCGCCCCTGCGGTGCTTACCGCATCCACATCGCCCGCGCTTTCCGTGGCCATCACGGCCAAAGCAAGCGCGGGGGAAACATCGGTGCCCAAAGTCGCCGTCAGGATATCCACGCCAAAGCGATCCGCCAGATCCTGCATATGTTGCAAGCGGGGGGCATCAACCGACGTCCCCTCTGGCCCCTGCGACAGGGTGGCCAGCGCCTTTTCAAAGCGCCCTGCCACCGATCCGCGCGCGGCGGGGACCACCTCCCAGAACCATGCATAGCGCCCGCCGTTGAAGGGCGGCGCGGCAGGGTCCGGGCCGGGACCGGGGGGTGGTTCGGGCAGGCGATCCTCGACCTTTGGCAACAGCGCCAGAAGCCGGGCCTGTTCCACAGGGTCAATTTGCACCGTGATGCGCTTGCCGGGCTGCATCTCGCCCACCTTTACGCGGCGAAAGGTGAAATCGGTATCTTGCGCCATTGCGGGCTGCACCGCTGCCGCAACGCAGAGCAGCGACGCCAAGCCGCGGCCCCGCAGCGCCCCCCTGAGTCGGTCCCAGCCACCGAACAAGATTCGCCGCCCCCTTCGCCATCACGTGTTTTCTGTGCCTGTGGCGTGACTATCCGCGAATCTGGGGCGCTTTGCCACCGGCAGAGGGCCGGAATTGTGGCAGAGCCGCCCAAATCGTACCGAAACGGACGGTCCATACATCTAAACGGATGGCATCCGAAATTTTATCTAATTCATTTTCAATATGTTAACCGCCATCCCGCCACGAGGATGCAATTTTCCAGAAATGCCCGAAGCACTCCCAACTGCCGCCACGATTCGGGGGCCATATAGCGTCATACCGAACGGAATACGGAACGGAACAGAGGCCAGACCGAAAGACGCCGGCGGTTAGAACTGCAACAGAGCAAACACTTGCAAAGGACCAAGACCATGCTGAAAAACATCTTCAAGCGCTTCAAGAACGACGAATCCGGCGCCGTGACCGTTGACTGGGTGGTGCTGACCGCTGCCATCGTGGGTCTGGGCATGGTTGCCTACCCGCTGGTTTCCGGCGGCGTGTCGACCAAAGCGACCGCGATCAAGACCTCGCTCGGCGGCTAATAGACCGGCAATGATCCTGTTTGGTTCGGGCCGACGCCCGGACCAAACCTTCTCCATCACACCCCATGACGTATGGGCATGACCCCATGTCTTGAGGTGCACGTATCATCAGTTCAAGGGGCTAATGCCATGACCAAACTGACCAACTTCTTCAAACGCTTCAAAAATGACGAATCCGGTGCTGTGACTGTTGACTGGGTCGTCCTGACCGCTGCCATCGTGGGTCTGGGCATGGTTGCCTACCCGCTGGTTTCCGACGGCGTGTCGACCAAAGCGACCGCGATCAAGACCTCGCTCGGCGGCTAATCTGTCGCCAGTGATCCTATGAGGTCCCGGCTCTGCCTTTGGATCTCATACACCACTCAGCTTTCCATGA
The DNA here is from genome assembly GCA_943370015.1 of Paracoccus haematequi. Taxonomy (GTDB): domain Bacteria; phylum Pseudomonadota; class Alphaproteobacteria; order Rhodobacterales; family Rhodobacteraceae; genus Paragemmobacter; species Paragemmobacter haematequi_A. The sequence goes on along the minus strand of CALRPK020000042.1, from coordinate 6,120 downwards.
CATGCGGACCGGGTCCGATGCCACGGATCATCCCCGCAATCCATCATTAAGGGCTATCGCCATGACCAAACTGACCAACTTCTTCAAACGCTTCAAGAACGACGAGTCCGGTGCCGTGACGGTTGACTGGGTCGTTCTGACCGCCGCCATCGTCGGCCTCGGCATGGTCGCCTATCCGCTGGTTTCCGGCGGCGTTTCGACCAAAGCGACCGCAATCAAGACCTCGCTCGGCGGCTGATCTGCCTGACTGAGTGACGCTTACGACCCGCGACTGAGGATTGCTCTCGTCGCGGGTCTAACCACAAAGGACGGGCCGTTCAGGCCAATCCAGACAGAGAACAGCCAAGGGGCGCGAATGTTCATGGTTAAATGGTTGCGAAAGCGTATTCCGCACCGCTTGTCCCAAGAGGATGGCGCGGTGACCGTCGATTGGGTGGTGTTGACAGCGTTTGTCATCGCGCTCTGCCTCGCGCTGGTTGCCTTGATGAACGATGCCCTCACGACGGGCGGCACGACGATCCAGACCAAGATCTCTGCCTCTCCGTAACAGCAAGACGCACCGGGCCAGTGGCCCGGTTCTTCCATATGAATTCCCCGGCCAGATGGCCTTGACGCAGGTGGTACAAAAATGCGGATGATCTTCGGACTGGTGCTGATCGCAGGCATGGCCCTTGCCGGCTTTGCCGTCTACATGGCCCAAGGCTACATCAATCAGACGGAAAACGCGCTGTCGGAAGAACGCGCCTTCCGCGAGAAGGTGGGCGATATGGTGCAAGTCTATGTCGCGGCCAAACCGCTGGCATACGGACAGCAGTTGACCAAGGACGATGTGAAGATGATCTACTGGCAGGCCAGCGCGCTGCCGGAAAAACCCTTCACGACGGAAGAAGAGCTGTTCCCCGCCGATGCCGACAAGCCGCGCTATGTGCTGCGCGCCGTTGATCTGCACGAGCCGATCCTTGCCACCAAGGTCACCGAACCCGGCCAACCCGCCGGACTGACCGGCCTGTTGGCCCCCGGCATGCGGGCCTTTGCGATTTCAGTCGACGCGTCCACCGGTGTTTCCGGTTTCGTCCATCCCGGCGATTTCGTGGATATCTACTGGACCACCAGTTCCGGCACGGGCGGCGACGTCACCCGCCTGATCGAAACCCGGGTGAACGTGGTCGCCGTGGACCAGCAAGCCTCGGGCGATGATATTGGCGGCGCGGTGGTGGCCCAGACCGTCACCATTCAGGCCATGTCCGAATCCGTCGCGCGACTGGCGCAGGCGCAGGCCTCAGGCCGGTTGTCGCTAGCGCTGGTCGGACAGGGCGAGCAACCGGTGATGAATGCCGCTGACATCATGGCCGATACCGGGTCTTTGATGGGTGAGGTTGCGGCGGTCGAAGAGAAAAGCTGTTCGATCAAGACTCGCAAAGGGTCTGAGGTTCTGGAAATCCCGATCCCCTGCACCAACTGAACCGCGAGGGTGAACCCTTCAACCCAAAGAGGCGCGGCCACCAAATCAGGTGGCCGCGCCTTTTGCTTGCGCCAGCGGTAGCCACAGCCCGGCCTGAAGCCCGCCCTTTGCATCAAGAATACCGCCCAAGGTTTTGATTCTTGCAAAAAAAGGAGGATTCAGGCATCTTTCGCGCAAGAACGGGCGTCAGACCCGGGAAGAGGCACGGTGCGTGGTGCAAGTTATGTGTGATCGAAAGGGCAGGTCATGAGGATTTTGAACCTTGTCGCCGTGGCGGCTATGGGGCTTGCCGTGGCGTTGATGCCTGCGCGTCCCGCCAGCGCCGAGGTGCTGAAAGTGATGGAGGGGTCGAGTTCCGAACCCCTGAACGTTCCCATGAACCGCGCGGTGGTGCTGGAAAGCGAAGTCCCCTTCTCGGAGCTGTCCATCGCCAATCCCGGGATCGCCGACATCTCGACCCTGTCGGACAAGTCGATCTATGTGCTGGGCAAAACCCCCGGACGCACGACGATGACCCTGCTGTCGGCCGAAGGAAAACTGATCGCCAATGTCGATGTGCATGTCACGCCCGACATCGCGGAATTCAAGGAACGCCTGCAACAGATCCTGCCCGGCGAAAAGATCGAGGTGCGGACCGCCAATGACGGCATCGTCATGTCGGGCATGGTGTCTTCGACCGCGAAACTGGATCGGGCGCTCGACCTTGCCAACCGCTATGCGCCGGATCGGGTGTCTAACCTGATGACGGTGGGCGGCACGCAGCAGGTGATGCTGAAAGTGCGCTTTGCCGAAATGCAGCGGTCCGTGGCCAAGAACCTGTCCTCATCCATCGCGCTGGGTGTGGGCGATAGTGGTCTAAACGCTGCGAGCGAGACCGGGACTTGGCTTTCGTCGGACAACAGTCTGAATTCCGAGACCATCGTGCCGCGCACGGATGCCAATTCGGCGCTCAATATCGGTGTCTCAGCCGGGTCGCTGCAATTTGCCGTGCTGCTTGAGGCGCTGGAGTCCAAGGGCGTTGTCCGGACGCTGGCCGAACCGAACCTGACGGCGCTGTCGGGGCAAGAGGCGAAGTTTCTGGCGGGTGGCGAATATCCGATCCCGATTGCGACCGACAGCGGCATCGGCGTGGAATACAAACCCTTTGGCGTGATGCTGAACTTCATCCCCACCGTGCTGGATGCAGGGATGATCAACCTGCAACTGAAAGCCACGGTGTCGTCGATTGACAGCACGGTCACGATCAGCTCGGGCGGGGTGAACATCAACGGGTTGCGGGTGCGCGAAACCTCAACCACGGTGGAATTGCGCGATGGTGAAAGCTTTGCCATCGCGGGGCTGTTGCAGGATGACTTCCGCAACCTGAAAGGCCAGGTGCCGTGGCTGGGCGATGTGCCGATCCTTGGTGCGTTGTTCCGATCCTCGGAATACCAACGCGCGCAGAGCGAGCTTGTGATCATCGTGACCGCCCATCTGGTCAGCCCAACCCACGGCGAAGCCCTTGCCCTGCCGACGGACCGCATCCGATTGCCTTCGGAAAGCGAGTTTTTCCTGTTCGGCAAGACCGAAGGGCGCGGCCCGGCGGGAGAGGTTGCCCGACAGGATTACAACGGTTCCTATGGTTATGTGATGGAGTGACGTCATGGCGATGAAACCTTCGGCCTTGATGTTCACGCCCTTGATGGTCTGCGCAGCGCTTGTGCTGTCCGGCTGCGGTGCGGCGGGTCTGCGGATCATCAGCACAGATGTCGATCCCGGTGATTTCGGCGCGGCCACCATGAACAACTCGCTGGTAATGTCCGGTGCGCGTGACGCGACAACCGCGCTGCAATCGCGCTTTGCCGGCGAAGTGGAGTCGACCATCACCTTCGCCTTCAACTCGGCTGTGCTGACCCCCGAAGCCCGCCGCGTGCTGGACGGTCAGGCCAATTGGATCAAGCAATTCCCGGAACTGCGCTTCCGCGTCTATGGCCATACCGATCTGGTCGGATCGGACGCCTATAACAAATCCCTCGGCAAGCGCCGAGCAGAGGCCGTTGTGGCGTATTTCAGCAGTTTGGGCATCAGCCGCAATCGGCTTGAGGCGCTGGTGTCCTATGGCGAAACGCGCCCTGTGGTGCAGACCACCGCTCCCGAAGAACGCAACCGCCGCACCGTCACTGAAGTGTCGGGCTTTTATGAACGCGTCGCCGGTGACATGGACGGCAAATACGCCGAAGTGGTCTACCGCAGCTACATCACCTCTGCGGCGTCAGCATCCAATCTCACGGACTATGGAACGTCGTCTGACAGCGGCGGCGGTGACGGTGGCGGTTCGGCAGGCGGTGCGTCAGGTGGCGGCGGCGAAGCCGGGGCATCCGGCGGCTAATCCTGCAAGATCAAGGCATAGGTCAGCGCGCCACCGTCCAAAGGATGGGGCGCGCTGTTTCTGAAAAAGACCGCGCCTGTTTCCATCCAGCCCAAAAACCTTAGAAAAACGAAATTTTAGTCCCAAAGTCGCCACCATTGGAGGCCAGTTGTAGCCCCTAAGGGAAACAAAGACGGGGCATCGCACCGTCGGGCGTTCCTGGCCCGGGCGAATCACCTCCCACCGCTCCGGGCCTGTTTTAAAGGGACCTGGACGATGAGTAGCGTGGCAAATCTTCAGCCGGAACCGGCGACCATCCTAGCCTGCACCGTCTCGCGCGACGTGCAGAACTTCGATCTCTTGATCGACGACATGGAAATTGAACTGGGCGATGCCTGGGGCGATTTGGGCTTTTCTGAGGCAGCGCAATTCCTCGACCAACCCGAAGCGTCGGCTTTGGAATTCATCTGCGTGGCCGTCGATGCTGTGGATGAAGCAAAGCTTGATCCGGTCGCCGATATCATCCGCAGCGCCAAGTCATGCGGGGTGGGGGTCATCCTGATCGCCGACAAGGTCAGCCCGGTCGGTCTGCACCAGCTTTTGCGGCTGGGCGCGGATGACTTTGTGCCCTACCCCCTGCCCGAAGGTGCGCTGCACGACGCCATCAACCGCGTGCGCGAAGCCCGTGCCGCCGCCTTGGCCCCACCCGCCCCACCGCCGGAAGAGATGGCAGAGCCCGATCCCGATCACATCGCCCCCAGCTTCAAAGCGCGCGGCGACCGCGACGGGGTAATCCTGCCAGTGCATGGCATGGCCGGGGGCACAGGGGCATCGACCTTTGCCGCCAACCTTGCGTGGGAATTGGCGACCATCGTCAAGACTGACGCCCCGCGCGTCTGCATCCTTGATTTCGATTTCCAATACGGCTCGATCGCGACCTGCCTCGATCTGCCGCGCAACGAGATGGTGTTCGAAATCCTGTCCGAAGCGGCCAGTGTGGACAGTGACGCCTTCCTGCAGGCCATGATGACCTACAAGGACAAGGTGCATGTCCTAACGGCACCCGCCGACATGCTGCCCTTGGACATCGTGGCTGCCGAAGACATCGCGCGGCTGCTGGAAATTGCCCAGACGAATTTTGATTTCGTCATCATCGACATGCCGAAAACCATCGTGGCCTGGACGGAAACCGTCCTCAGCCGGTCGCACCTTTATTTTGCGACGATGGAGTTGGACATCCGGTCCGCCCGCAACGTCATGCGGCTGAACCGGGCCTTGAAGGCCGAAGCGCTGCCCTACGAAAAGCTGCGCTACGTGCTGAACCGCGCGCCAAAATTCACCGATCTCGCTGCCAAGGGACGGGTGAAGAAAATGGCCGAAAGCCTTGAGATCAAGCTGGAGCTGCAACTGTCCGATGGCGGCCCGCAAGTGACCATGGCGAACGACCACGGCCAGACTCTGGCAGAAACTGCGCCGAAGAACCCGATGCGCAAGGAAATCCAGAAACTTGCCAAGACGCTTTACGATCTGAACCGCGCCGCGGAGGCCGGGAAGAAGTGACCTGACAAGCCTGGGGGGGCCAAGTAAATGTTTTCCCGATTCAAGAAACCAGACGCTGCCGCATCTGCACCCACCACCGCATCAACCGCGCCCCGCGCGGCCGTTGCCTCTGTCGGTCCACCCGGCGGGGCGACACGGCCTGTGCCGCCAAAATCCAGCCTCGGCGTGCGGCCAGTCCAGCCCTCTGCCGAAGCGGTGGCTGCGGATAAAGAGAAAAAGCGCAAAGAGCGCCTGATGGAGTTGAAGGTAGAGTTGCACAAGCGGCTCTTGGAAAACCTCAACCTCTCGGCGCTTGAACACGCGACCGAGGCCAATCTCAAATCCGAGATCGCCGACATCACCGCCGAAGCGCTGACCGAATTGGCCGTGGTGCTGAACAAGGACGACCGCAGCCAGCTTAACCAAGAGCTTTACGACGAGGTGATGGGTCTTGGCCCGCTGGAACCGCTGCTGAAAGATGAGTCCATTTCGGACATCTTGGTGAACGGCCCCAAGCGCATTTTCGTGGAGCGCAGCGGCAAACTGCAACTCAGCGACATCACCTTCAAGGATGAAAAGCACCTTCTGCGGATCATTGACAAGATCGTGTCCGCCGTGGGTCGCCGGGTCGATGAATCCAACCCCTATTGCGACGCCCGCCTTGCTGATGGGTCACGCTTCAACTGCATGGTGCCGCCGGTGGCGGTGGATGGCAGTCTGGTGTCGATCCGGAAGTTCAAGAAAGAAAAGCTGAAGGTCGAGGATCTGGTCC
>CALRPK020000041.1:0-8630 GCA_943370015.1 Paracoccus haematequi | reverse complement strand
GCATCGACATCGCCTTCGGTGTCAAAGCAAAAGCTGATCGCCTGACGCATCGCATCTGCGTCATTCGCCAGCGCCGGAAGCGGGGCCAAAGCCAACAGGATCACCGGAACAGCACAGCGCAGCATTTGGATCAGCCCTTCACAGCCTTGACGATCTTCTGCGCCGCGTCCGACAGGGGGTCGGCGGCGATCAAGCGGTTGGTTTTGTGGACGAATAAGGCCATCGTTTCAGGCTCCTTTGGTTTCAGTACTTGGGGCGAGCCCATTCAGAATGTCTGGCGGTCCATAAGCGCGCCAATAGTCATGGACGAGGTTGTGAAGTTCCGAAAAGGACACCTTAAGATCAGTCGTCGTCAGCGAATATTGAGTGCCGAAGGTTGCAGCGCTGATCGATGCAAGCACGCCACCAAGCATAGAACGCTGAAGTTTGAGGCCTTGATCGATGTCCAAAATCAGAAGGCGTGTTCCCTTTATTGAGAGCGTCCTGAGGGATCTTATCAAGCTCCACGGAACAAGCGTCTTTGACATCCGCAGATCGATCAGTCCTGCCTCCGACAAAGTTACTGGCCACTTGTCACCAAACAAAAGCCGATGTGTCGCCGTCACTCCGCAAAGACCGAAGAACACAACCCCCACCCAACCCACGATTGGGGCACCCTCCCGCCTGAATGTCCCTTCCGGCGCATTAGCAAGCCACCAGCCGAGTGCACAAAATGCGATCGACCCAAGCAACAACCCGGCAAGCTTTGTCCGGGAGCGTTCGATGCGACGAACCCCGCGTGGACCGGATTTTGCCAAGACGTTCATTTGTGGACCCGCGACCAAGCTGTGCTTACCCCTTCACCGCCTTAACGATCTTCTGCGCCGCGTCCGACAGGTTGTCGGCGGCGATCACGTTCAGACCGCTTTCGTTGATGATCTTCTTGCCCAGCTCGACGTTGGTGCCTTCAAGGCGAACCACCAGCGGCACTTGCAGGCCGACTTCCTTGACCGCGACCAGCACGCCTTCTGCGATGATGTCGCAGCGCATGATGCCGCCGAAGATGTTGACGAGGATGCCTTTGACGTTCGGGTCAGAGGTAATGATCTTGAATGCCTCGGTCACTTTTTCCTTGGTGGCACCGCCGCCGACATCGAGGAAGTTTGCCGGTTCCGCGCCATAAAGCTTGATGATGTCCATCGTGGCCATCGCAAGGCCCGCGCCGTTCACCATGCAACCGATCTCACCATCCAGCGCGATGTAGTTCAGATCGAACTTCGACGCGGCCAGCTCTTTCGGGTCTTCTTCCGACTCGTCGCGCAGGGCGGCGATATCGGCGTGGCGATACATCGCGTTGCCGTCAAAGCCCATCTTGGCGTCAAGGCATTTCAGGTTGCCATTGGTCATCACGACCAGCGGGTTGATCTCCAGCATGTCCATGTCTTTTTCGATGAACAGCCGGTACAGGTTCTTCACCAAGGCCACGCATTGCTTGACCTGATTGCCTTCCAGCCCCAGCGCAAAGGCCACGCGGCGGCCGTGGAAATCCGAATAGCCTGACGCCGGATCAACCGTGAAGGACACGATCTTTTCGGGCGTGTCATGGGCGACGTCTTCAATCGACATCCCGCCCTCGGTCGAGGCGACAAAGGACACGCGGCTGGATTGACGGTCGATCAGCATCGCCAGATACAGTTCGCGCTCAATGTCCGAACCGTCTTCGATGTAGATGCGGTTGACCTGCTTGCCCGCAGGTCCGGTCTGGATCGTCACCAAGGTACGGCCCAGCATCTGGCGGGCAAACTGTTCGGCTTCTTCGACCGAACGGGCAAGGCGCACGCCGCCCTTTTCCCCGGCTTCGGGTTCCTTGAAGTGACCCTTGCCGCGACCGCCCGCATGGATTTGCGCTTTGACGACCCAAAGCGGTCCGTCCAGCTCTCCGGCTGCGGTCTTAGCTTCCTCGGCCTTCAGGACCACGCGCCCGTCGGACACCGGGACGCCGTATTGGCGCAGCAGCGCCTTGGCCTGATATTCGTGGATATTCATCTGAAACCGTCCCATCGCTGTGGTTTTGCGGGCAGATGACACGGAATTGGGCAGCAGTGAAACGGTATTCTACGGTATACCGGGGTTTGGGGCCGAAAAAGTGGAATTTGTGATCACACGTTGAAATCGTGTGATCACAGGCAAGACTCCGTTAGCGTTAACCTCTGATTCGGTAAGTTGACAGCCGTCAACTTTGCCCTATCGCCGCGGGTCCGCCACAAACATCACCTGCCCCCGCGGCAGGCGATCTTGGCGCATGGTCACCTCAAACCCCGAAGCCCGCGCCATGTGCAAGGCATCCTCGGCCAGCATATGCCAAGGGGCCTTGTCCGGGTGTGTCACCACTCCGTCATTCTGGCGAAACGGAGCGGCAAAGGCTTGGTCATCCGGCGCAAGGAACACCGTAAACACAAACCGCCGCAGGTTCGGGAAGCTCCGACGCACCGAGATCAACCCCCGCCGCAGATGGTTCATCGGCAGATGGGTAAAGACGGCAAAACACAGGGCAAAGTCGATATCCGCAGGGATGCCGGGAAAGCGAAACTCCGCATCCTCCACCAACTGCGCGACTGGCAATTTGGCGCGGTCGCATTCCGTCAACTCCACCTCCCACCCCCGCTGCATCAGGGGGCCAGAGGCATCAGTGGCCCAGTAGTTTCCGGGCTGAAGCAAGGGCACCAAGCGATGCCCAAGGCGCAAAGACCCTGCGCCGATGTCCAGAACCTTGTCGCTCTCGCGCAGTCCCAAGTCCATCAGCAAAGGCATCACGATATCCGCCGTTTCCCCCCACCTGCCGCCCACGATGTCGCGGTGACGGCCCTTGGAAAGTGCGTCGTCGTAGAAACCGGGTTTGGCGTAGGGCGATATGGTCATGGGTCACGAAAGCAAAAGGGCCGGGCGTTGCTGCCCGGCCCCCTTATGCGGTGAAATGGAGGATCAGGCCAGCGACGGGTCGATGGTCTTGCAGGCGGCGACCAGACCTTTCACGGCGTCGATGGATTTCTGCATCATCGTTTGTTCATCTGCGTTAAGCTCGATGTTCAGGATCCGCTCAATCCCGCCAGCCCCGATCACCGTCGGCACGCCGACATACATGCCATCAAGGCCATAAGCCCCTTTGACATAGGCCGCGCAGGGCAGAACGCGCTTTTGGTCTTTGAGGTAGGCTTCGGCCATCTCAATCGCGCTGGTGGCCGGGGCGTAGAAGGCGGAACCGGTTTTCAGCAGGCCCACAATCTCGGCCCCGCCATCACGGGTGCGCTGGACGATGGCGTCGAGTTTTTCCTGCGTGGTCCAGCCCATCTTGACCAGATCCGGCAGCGGCACACCGGCGACGGTGGAATAGCGGGTCAGCGGGACCATGGTGTCGCCATGACCACCCAGAACGAAAGCTGTCACGTCGCGCATCGACACGCCGAATTCGACCGACAGGAAGTGGCGGAAACGGGCGGAGTCGAGAACCCCGGCCATGCCGACGACCTTTTCGTGCGGCAGGCCAGAGAATTCGCGCAGGGCCCAGACCATCGCGTCCAAGGGGTTGGTAATACAGATGACGAAAGCGTTAGGGGCATGGACCTTGATGCCCTCACCCACCGATTTCATCACTTTCAGGTTGATGCCCAAAAGGTCATCGCGGCTCATGCCCGGCTTGCGGGGGACACCGGCGGTGACGATGCAGACGTCCGCGCCTGCGATGTCGGCGTAGTCGTTGGTGCCCTTCATCACGGCGTCAAAGCCTTCGGACGGGCCGGATTGGGCGATGTCCAAAGACTTGCCTTGCGGGGTGCCTTCGGAAATGTCGAACAGGATAATGTCGCCGAGTTCCTTGATCGCGGCGAGATGCGCCAGCGTTCCGCCGATCTGACCGGCGCCGATGAGGGCAATCTTGGGTCGTGCCATGAGGTGAGTCTCCCGTCCTGTGAGAATCAGGGCGCGCGCTAGACGAGCCCCGTGGGCCAAAATCGAGTCGCGGCGTTGCTACGCCGCAAAATCCGTTCTGGCAAGCAAGTTTCGGTATGCAATGGCATGCAAACAGGTGCAAAGCTGATGTGCAACCCTGCGACTGGTCGCAGTCGGGGCTGTGGGCTATTGCGCAAGTGGCGGTGGGCGACGGGGGAGTCGGCATGGAAGGCATGTTCTTTTGGGCGGTGGCGCTGGCCGCAGCCTTCTTTGTCGGGATGGGCAAAGGCGGCTTGCCGGTGGTGGGGATGCTGAGCGTGCCGACGCTGGCGCTTGCCACCTCGCCCGTGACGGCGGCGGGGCTGTTGTTGCCGGTCTATGTGGTGTCCGACATGTTCGGGCTGTGGGCTTACCGGCGAGAGTTCAACGCGCGGGTGATCTGGATCATCCTGCCGGGGGCACTTGTCGGGATCACGTTAGGTTGGGCCACGGCGACCGTGGTGCCAGAGCCTTTGGTCACGCTGACCGTGGGTCTGATCGGGTTGGTGTTCGCGCTGAACCTGTTGCTGCGGCGCAAGAAAGACGCGCCCGCCCGCGCTGCCGATGTGCCGCGCGGCCTGTTCTGGGGGGTGATCACCGGCTTTACCAGTTTTGTCAGCCATTCCGGCGGACCGCCGTTTCAAGTCTATGTTCTGCCGCTGAGGCTGACGAAAACCGTCTTTGCCGGAACATCCACCATCGCCTTCGCGATCATCAACGCGGTCAAGCTGATCCCCTATTGGGCGCTTGGCCAGTTTTCAGCGGAAAACCTGCATGTCGCGGTGCTGCTGATGCCGGTGGCGGCGGCGGCGGTCTTCGTGGGGGTGCGGCTGGTGCGGGTGCTGCCTGAGGTGCTGTTCTTCAAGCTGGTGACTTGGGCGCTGCTTCTGGTGTCGGTCAAGCTGATCTGGGACGGGGTGCACGGCATGATCTGACGGGATGCGGCAAAGCGGCGCGGGTTTTTTCTGCGATGCAGCAAATCACCCCTTGCCGAATATGCCAAAAACGTGGTCCCTGACGAAAGATTGTTACCCGGAGAAGAATCATGCCGCAGGTCCGCCCCTATCGCTCGGTGCTCTATATCCCCGCGTCCAAGGAACGGGCGCTGGAAAAGGCCCGCGATCTGGCGGCGGATGCGATCATCTTTGACCTAGAGGATGCCGTGGCCCCGTCGGAAAAGGATGCGGCGCGCGAGACCTTGGCGCAGGCGCTGACCGACAGCGATTATCACCCCCGCGTGCGCATCGTGCGGATCAACGGGCTGGAGACGGCATGGGGCCGCGCGGATGCCTTGGCTTTCGCCAACCATCCGGGTGTGGATGCGATCCTGATCCCCAAGGTGAATGCCCCCGCCGATCTGGACGCGGTGGCCGCGATTGCCGGGGACAAGCCACTGTGGGCGATGATGGAAACCGCGCTGGGCATGTTGAACGCCGCCGCGATTGCCGCCCATCCGCATCTGCAAGGCATGGTGATGGGCACCAATGATCTGGCCAAGGAAATCGGCAGCCGTTTCCGCGCCGACCGTCTGCCGATGCAGGCGGGGCTGGGGCTGTGCCTGCTGGCGGCTAAGGCGCATGGGCGGGTGATTGTCGATGGTGTCTATAATGCCTTCAAGGATGAGGCGGGCTTGCGCGCGGAATGCGAACAGGGCCGCGACATGGGCTTTGACGGCAAGACGCTGATCCATCCAGCACAGTTGGACATCGCCAACACGGCCTTTGCGCCCTCGGCCGAGGAGGTGGCCTTGGCGCAACGCCAGATCGAGGCGTTCAACGCCGCCTTGCGCGACGGGCAGGCGGTGGCGGTGGTGGATGGCCGGATCGTGGAAAACCTGCATGTGGTGACGGCGCAGGCGACCTTGGCGAAAGCACAGGCCATTGGGGCGCAGGCGATTGCGGCGATGGTGGAATAAGGGCAGGGTGCGCGCAATCGCAGCCATCAGGAGGTTCTGCCCGTGACGCTACTCATCCTTGGACTTGTGCTTTGGACCGGCGCGCATCTGTTCAAACGGATCGCCCCTGATGCCCGTGCGGGCATGGGGGAGCGGGGAAAACTCGTCGCGACGGTGCTGATCCTGTTGTCGATTGTGCTGATGTATTACGGCTATAAATCGGCGGATGGTCCGGTCTGGTGGGGCCGCAGCGCGCCGCTGGTGGGGATCAACAACCTGCTGATGCTGTTTGCGTTCTACCTTTACGCCGCATCGGGCATGAAGACTGCGATCACGCGCCGCATCCGCCATCCGCAACTGACGGCGGTCAAGGTCTGGGCCTTGGCGCATCTGTTGGTGAATGGCGATCTGCCGTCCTTCGTGCTGTTCGGCGGGTTGCTGGCTTGGGCCGTCGTGTCGGTTATCCTGATCAACCGGGCAGAACCCAACTGGACCCGCCCCGCGCCGCAGCCGGTGTGGAAAGAGGGTGCCGCGATTGTCGGCACGCTGGTCGTCACCGGCTTGGTGATGGGGCTGCACAATTGGCTGGGCTATCAGCCGTGGGGGTAAGGGGATGAAGCTCTACCGTTTCCTGTCGGACGACGACACCTCGGCCTTTTGCCACAAGGTGACGGCGGCGCTGAACAAGGGGTGGGAATTGCAGGGTGCGCCCACCTATGCCTTTGACGCGGCACGCGGTGTGATGCGCTGCGGTCAGGCCGTGGTGAAAGAGGTGCCAGGCACCTACACGCCCGACATCAAGCTGGGCGAACAGTGACAGTCTGCGCCCCGGCGGCTGGCCCGCCTGCCGGGGCGCATCCAAGAAGGTGAGAGCATGAAAACCAACCCCGGTCGATTTTTCGAGGACTATGTCCTTGGCGAAACCATTGTGCATGCCGTGCCACGCACAGTCTCGGGCGGGGAGCGGGCGCTGTATCACATGCTCTATCCCGCGCGGCATGCGCTTTATTCGTCGGATGAATTCGCGCGGGCCTGTGGGTTGCCGGGGTCGCCCTTGGATGACCTGGCGGCGTTTCACATCGTCTTTGGCAAGACCGTGCCCGATATCAGCCTGAACGCGGTGGCGAACCTTGGCTATGCCGAGGGGCGGTGGCTGGCCCCGGTATGGGCGGGCGATACGCTGCGGTCGGAAAGCACAGTGATCGGGTTGAAGGAGAATTCCAACGGCACGTCGGGCGTGGTCTGGGTGCGGACGCGGGGGATCAATCAGCGCGGGGCAACGGTGCTGGACTATGTGCGCTGGGTGATGGTGCGCAAGGGCCGGGTGGATGCGGCGGCGCCTGTGGCCCATGTGCCGGAACTGGCGGCAGTGGTCGCACCTGAGGCGCTGGTGATCCCGGCGGGTTTGAGTTTTGCGGGCTATGATTTCGCGCTGGCGGGGGAGCGGCACCGTTGGTCGGATTACGACATTGGCGAACAGATCGACCATGTCGATGGCGTGACCATTGAACAATCCGAAAATATGCAGGCGACGCGGCTGTGGCAGAACACCGCCAAGGTGCATTTCGACGCGACGTTCCGTGAAGATGGCAAGCGGCTGATCTATGGCGGGCATGTGATCTCGCTGGCGCGGACGCTGTCGTTCAACGGGCTGGCCAATGCGCAGATGATTGTGGCGCTGAATGCGGGGGCGCATGCCAATCCCTGCTTTGCGGGCGATACGGTCAAGGCGTGGTCCGAGGTTTTGGACAAGGCCGAAACCGCCGATCCGACCATCGGCGCGTTGCGCTTGCGGTTGGTGGCGGTCAAGGCCGGGGCAGGGGCCTTTGCGCTGCGCGGGGCGGATGGGAAATACCTGCCCGAGGTGCTGCTGGATCTCGATTATTGGGCGCTGGTGCCGCGCTGAAATCCGCTTGATCGGTTGGGCGGCTGTGGCATGATCCGACCCATGTTGAGATTGTTCCGCGCCCTGATCGCCCCGTCCCTTGTTGTGATGTCCCTTGCTGCCCCGGCGATGGCCGAAGGCTGGTCGCAGACCTCTGTCGTTGCGGATCAGGTCAAGCCACCCAAAGGCGGCAATGACCAAGAGATGCCTGACAGCGGTGGCGTGTCCGAAGAGGATGCAGCGCTTTACATGGCGCAGGATGCGGTGCTGTCGATCTTTTACCATGAGATGGGGCATGCGCTGATCGATATCCTGCAAGCCCCGGTCTTGGGGTTGGAGGAGGACGCGGCCGATGTGCTGTCGGCACTTCTGATCAACGAATTGTGGGACGAGGCCGCGTCGGAGGAAAAGCTGCGCGCCACGGCGGCCTTTTGGGCGGCGAGTGCTTCGGAAACCATGGCCTCGGGCGAGATGCCGTTGAATTATGGCGTCCATTCGCCGGATGACCGGCGCTATTTCACCTATGTCTGCCTGTGGTACGGCGCTTCGCCCGACACGCGTGAGGCGGTGGCGATTGAACTGGGCCTGCCGGAAGACCGCGCAATGTCCTGTCCGGGGGAGTTTGATCTGGCCAACCGGTCTTGGGGGCCGTTCTTGGATGAAGCCTATGAAGCCGGGGCGGGAACGTCGCTGGTATGGCAGGGGCCGGACCCGGAGGATGATCCCTTTGCCGCGATGCTGAAGGATGAGGTGGATTACCTGAACTCTGTCCTCAGCCTGCCGCAAGAGTTGACGGTGACCTTGGCCCCCTGCGGCGAGGCGAATGCCTTTTACGACCCGTCCGTCGTAGGGGTGACCGTCTGCACCGAGATCACGGAATGGGCGCTG
>CALRPK020000040.1:0-8655 GCA_943370015.1 Paracoccus haematequi | reverse complement strand
CGGCGGTTGAGGTGATCCCGGCGGGCTTGTCCACCACCAGCCAGCCCGACACCACCCTGCCCTTTTTGCCACGCGCCATATCTGTCTCCGCGGCCGACTGCGGCCAAGGTTCGCCTGCTATCGCCGGGGGCGGATGGCGTCAACCGCGCGGGATGGCCGTGCCGATGATCGGCCCCAGCGGCAGCCCCCGGTCATGCCGCCCGAGTTCAGGTGCGTAGAGCCGAGAGATGGAGCCGTCGAGATAGAGCGCATTCGGCGTGTTCAGCACATCGCGGAACAGGCGGGCGAATTGGTGAAAGGTCACGCGGCTGTCGGAAATGGCGAAAAACGCCGTCTGACCATCCGCCGACACCCCCACCCCGTTGCGGATATAGACCGAGTCCGAGTCCACCAGAAACCGCGGATGCAACGCCCCGTCGATCACCAGCATCGGCCCGGATTGCGTGGCGATGCGGCAAGGTTTGGGCGCGGCGGCAAAGGCGCGCGATTCGGTGACGGAAAAGCCATCCGGCGCCGCACAGAACACACCATTCGGGCGCATGCCGAAATTCCCCGGTCCGTCGGCGGTGACGATGGCCTGCGATTCGACGCCGCTTTCGATGTAAAGCCCCAGTGGCGACCGATCCGGCGCATACATTCCGGCATTCATCGCAAAGCCAAGCTTTTGGCCCTGCGGTTCCAGCGCCTGATTGATTGCAGCAAAGCCGCCGTAAAGCCCATCCGGACCAGAATGAAACAGGCGCAGATCCTGATCCGCTGTCACGGTGCAGACAGCATAATCGCGATCCTCAAACCGGACGGTTTCGCATTCACCGGGGACAAGGCTCGCGGCATGAACGACGCCGGGCAGCAGGGTCAGCACCGCTGCCCAGATGAGCCGGATCATTCTTCGCCTTCATCCTCATCGCTGCGGGCGATGTCGCGCTGCACCTTTTCATCGGAAAACAGGCGGCGCGTTTCGTCCAGACGATCAAACGTCTCATCCGCGCGGAAGCGCAGGTCGGGGGCGTATTTCAGCGTCAGTTCCGCCGAAACGCGATGGCGCAGCTCGAACTTGTTGCGCGCCAAGGCGGCGATGGCGTCTTCGACCGGCACCGTCCCCATCAGCGGCATGACATAGACTGTCGCCACCTTCAGGTCGTTGGACAAGGACACCTCGCCCACGGTGATGGACATGCGGTTCAGGTCGGGATCGTGGATCTCGGCCCGGTTCAGCACGTCAGACAGCGTGCGGCGGATCAATTCACCGACACGAAGCTGGCGCTGCGACGGGCCAGAGCCCGAAAAGGATCGTTTGTTGGACATGCCGCCCACATAGGGCTTTTGCCGCGCCCGTGCAACGGCAGGCTTTCGCGGACAGGGCCAAGCGGGTAAAGCGGGCGCAACAGCATAGGAGAGCATCATGGCCGAACTGCCGGGCATCGTCATCACAGGGGCTTCGGGCCGGATGGGCCAGATGCTGGTCAAGGGCATCACCGCCCATGACAAGGCGCGTCTGGTCGGCTGTGTGGAACGGGCGGGCCATGCTTGGGTGGGGCGTGACATTGGCGAATGCATGGGCGGTGCGCCGCTTGGCGTCACCGTCACCGATGACCCGCTGGAGGCGTTTTCCCGCGCCCAAGCCGTGATCGACTTTACCGCCCCTGCGGCCACGGTGGAATTTGCTGCGCTGGCCGCGCAGGCCCGCGCCGTGCATGTCATCGGCACCACGGGGCTAGAGGCCGCGCATATCGCCAAGATCGAGGCCGCCGCCCGCCATGCCGTGATCGTGCGCGCAGGCAATATGAGCCTTGGGGTCAACCTGTTGGTGCGGATGACGCAAAAGATCGCCGCCGCCTTGGATGCCGATTGGGACATCGAGGTGGTCGAGGCGCATCACCGCATGAAGGTGGATGCCCCATCCGGCACCGCGCTGATGCTGGGCCGTGCCGCCGCCGAAGGGCGTGGCGTGGCGCTGGACGATGCCATGGTATCGGGCCGCGATGGCATCACTGGGGCGCGGGAACGCGGCTCGATCGGGTTTTCTGCGATCCGGGGCGGGGATATCGTGGGCGAACATGACGTGATCTTTGCCGCCGATGGGGAACGGGTGGTCTTGCGCCACCTTGCCACCGACCGCGCGATCTTTGCGCGTGGTGCGATCCGCGCGGCGCTGTGGGGACAGGCGCAAAAGCCCGGCCATTATGATATGATGGATGTTCTGGGGCTTTGACGGTCTTGAAACTTTTCCGCGTGATCCTTCGTTTCTAACGGCGCAGGTGATCCGTCATGGGCCCTCCGCCGTATCAAACGGTCAATCAGGTGTCGCCATGTTCCGTCCGGTCTTTTCGCTGTTTGTCCTGATGCTGTCGCTGGTTGCGCTTCCGGCGCGGGCGGAGGGTTATGAACGCATCGCCACGCGCGAGGCGTTTGTCGCCGCCGTCGAAGGGCGCGACATGCGCATCGGTCTGTTGGGAATCACCCTGAACGTGCAGCCTGACGGCACGATCACAGGCGACGCCATGGGATGGCCTGTGACCGGCACGTGGGAATGGCAGGATGGGTTTTTCTGCCGCGAGCTGGATTGGTCCGGCACGCCGGTCCCCTACAACTGCCAGCTTGTCGAACGCCGGGGCGACAACATCCGGTTCACGGTGGACAAGGGCAAGGGCGACTCGGCCCGCTTTGCGCTGCGCTGAACGCGCCCAGCGTCAGAAATCGATGGCCAGCCCCTTTTTTTCCCAATCGCCGTAACGCACGGGTTCCGGCCCGTCACGACCGCCCAGTTCCGGCGGCAAGTCCAGCGCGCGAGCGGCTTTGCGGCGTTCCTCTGCCTCGGCCAAGGCGCGCAGGGCTTCGGGGGGAAGGGGGCGGTCTTTGGTCTGATCGGTCATGGCTGGGGTTCCTTGTGCCTGCTGCTTGATATACGCCCCCCTGCAAGCGCAACAAGGGCGCAGGGCGTCGCGGGGGTCAGGTCATGGCGGCAGAAGGTTTGGCAGCACGCGCGGCGGCGGTGGGCCTGATGGGCGCGGTCTTGGGCGAAGGGCGGCTTTTGGCGCAGGTGCTGACCGATCCGCAAGGGCCGCTGGCAGGGCTTGGCCCGTCAGACCGCGCAAGGGCGCAACGGCTGGCGACGGCGGCGCTGCGGCTGGTCGAACCTGTCGACAAGCTGCTCGAAAAGAACCTGCGCAAGGCGCCCCCCCGGCTGGTGCTGAATGCGCTTCGGCTGGCGGTGACAGAGCTTTCGATGGGCGGGGCCGCGCATGGCGTGGTGAATGCTGCGGTCGAAATCGTGCGTCGCGGCAATCGCACGGGGCATATGGCCGGGCTGGTGAATGCCGTGCTGCGGCAGGTGCCGGAGGCCCCTTTGGCCGCCTTGCCACCACAACGCCTGCCGCGCTGGCTGCGCCAACCCTTGGTGCATGTTTACGGGCGTGAGGCCGTGGCGCTGATCGAATCGGTGCAATCCAAGGCCCCGCCGGTGGACCTGACGCTGCGCGCGGGGTTTGACGCGCCCGAAGGTGTGCTTTTGCCAACCGGCAGTCTGCGCCTGACCGATCCGGGGCAATTGTCGGCCCTGCCCGGCTATGCCGAGGGCGGCTGGTGGGTGCAGGATGCCGCCGCAGCCTTGGCGGTGCAGCTTTTGGCACCCGCGAAGGGCGAAAAGGTGCTGGATCTTTGCGCCGCGCCCGGTGGCAAGACGCTGCAACTGGCCGCAGCCGGGGCAGAGGTGACGGCGCTGGATATTTCTGGCCCCCGGCTGGCCCGGTTGGCCGAAAACCTTGCCCGCACCAACCTGTCCGCACGCGTGGTGACGGGCGATGCCTTTGGCTTTACCGAAGGCGGTTTTGACGCTGTGCTGCTGGATGCCCCTTGTTCCGCGACAGGCACGATCCGCCGTCACCCGGACCTGCCCTTTGTCAAAGATGGGTCCGAACTGGCGGAGCTGACCGACTTGCAGGCCCGGATGCTGGACCATGCGCTGACCCTGCTGAAACCGGGGGGGCGGCTGGTGTTCTGCACCTGCTCGCTTTTGCCCGAGGAAGGCGAGGCGCAGTTGGACGCCGCCCTTGCCCGCCATCAGGGGCTGTCCGTCGAACGCATCGCCCTGCCGGGGGTGGATGAGGCGTGGTGGACGGCAACGGGCGGCCTGCGCCTGCGGCCCGATTACTGGGCCGAGGCGGGCGGGATGGACGGGTTCTTCATGGTGCGGTTGCGCAAGGCCTAGAACGGGCAGGGTGCCGCGAACTTCACCCATTCCCCAGTGCCCGGATGATGCAACCCCAGCGTTTCGGCGTGCAGCATCAAGCGGTTATGATCGACCAGCGTTTCCGGCGCATAAATCTGATCGCCAAGGATCGGATGCCCAATGGCCAGCATATGCACCCGCAACTGATGGCTGCGCCCGGTCAGCGGGAACAGGCGTATGCGGGTTTCCGTGTCACTGCGCGAAATCACCTGCCAATCGGTGCGGGCGTGCTTGCCATCCTGAGGGTTGACCATCTGGCGCGGACGGTTCGGCCAATCGACCGACAGCGGCAGATCGACCGTGCCGCTGTCTGATGCAACCACACCTTGCACGCGGGCAAGATAGCTTTTCTTCGCGCGGCGCTGTTCGAATTCTTGCCCCAGATGGCCCTGCGCGGCCTTGTCCCGCGCGAAGAGAATCAGGCCCGAGGTATCGCAATCCAGCCGATGCACCACCAGCGCATCGGGGTAGATCGCCTGCAAGCGGATGATCAGGCAATCTGCCCTCCCCTCCAGCTTGCCGGGAACGGAGAGCAGACCCGCAGGCTTGTCCACCACGATCAACCGGTCATCCATGTGCAGGATGACCGGGGGGCCGGGGGGTGGATCGTAGGAGAACTCGATTCTCAAGGATTGGGTCTCACGCGATCTGATGCCCGGCAGCGCGCAGCGCATCGGCCAAGGCGCGGATATGGGCAGGCCCAACCTCACAGCACCCGCCCACAATGGTGGCCCCTTGGGCGACCCAAGACATGGCGAAATCCACGTATTTCGCGGGGGACAGGTCGTGGCGGTGGGTCAATTCCTTGACCGTGGGCTGATCCTTCAGGAATTCAGCATCGATATGGGTGAAGCCATTGGCATAGGCGCCAAAGGGGATGCCAAAGGTTGCGACGATGGCCATCGCCGCAGCCATCGCCTCTGGCACCGAACAGTTGACCAGCACGGCAGCGGGTTTCACCTCATCCACCACGCGGCGCAGATCAGAGAGGGGCTCACCCGACCGCAGCCGCGTGCCATCGGCGTCATCGACGGTGACCGACAGCCAGACCGGCTTGCCCGCCGCCATCGCACCGCGCGCGGCCCCTTCGGCTTGCAGGACCGATGCCATGGTTTCGCACAGGATCACATCGACATGCGGGCCAAGGATCGCGGCGATTTCGGCGTATTTCGGCACCGCCACATCCAAGGGTTGGGTCACATCGGTGCGATAGCTGGCGACCAGCGGCCCCATCGACCCAGCGATCCGGCCCGACCCATGCGCGTTGCGCGCATGGACCGCCGCTTGCACCGCCTTTTCGTGCAACTCGCGGAACAGGTGATCCAGACCAAAGCCTTCAAGCCGATCATGGTGGATGGCATAGGTGTTGGTCGTGGCAACCGTGGCCCCGGCGGCAAAGTAGTCGTCGTGGATTTCCCGCACGAGCGTGGGGTGATCCAGCATCACCCGCGTGGCCCACAGCGGCGTCGGATCATCGCCCGACCGCGCCACCAATTCCTGCCCCATGCCCCCATCCAGAAGCGTGATCGTTGCCATGTCCGCACCTTTCCTTGACTGGCGCCTCAATATCCCAAGGCGCAGGAGGATGCCACCCGGTCAGCTTTCGCGCGGATATTGGGGCAGGCCGTCGGTCAGGGTGTAGTAATCGCCCGCCTCGGACAGGAACCAATGGCATTCGATGGATAGCCCCGTCGCCCCGTCCAAGGCCCCGGCAGCGATCGACATCATGTCACCGCCTTCGGGCAGCCAGAACAAAGACGAGCCGCAACGATTGCAGAACCCGCGCTTGGCGGCGGGGGTGGCGGAAAACCACGCCAAACCTTCCTCGCGGATCAGGTGAAAGCGGTCCAACGGCACCGAGGTGGCCGCCCAGAAGTGGCCCGAGGTTTTGCGGCAAGTGTCGCAATGGCAGGCGATGACCGGGCGTAGCGGCCCTTCGGCGCGAAAGGTGACGGCCCCGCAGGCACAAGAGCCGTTCATTCTGCATTCCTAAAGATGTCGGCGAGCAGGGGCACGATCCACGCCTCATCCTCGGCGGTGAAGGCGGCGGGGGTGTTGCTGTCCAGATCGAGCACGCCCAAAAGCCGCCCCTGACCATTCCAGACCGGGACCACCAGTTCCGAACGGGTGGAGGACGAACAGGCGATATGGTCCGGAAACGCATCCACATCCGGCACGTTCAGCACCTTGCCCGTCCGCGCCGCAGCACCGCACACCCCGCGAGAGAATGGTATGACCAGACAGCCATGCCCGCCCTGATAGGGACCGATCTTCAAAAGCTCTGGCGCGACGACGCGGTAAAACCCGGTCCAGTCCGACAGCGGGTGCCCATTGTGGATTTCACAGGCCAGCGTCGCCATCAGCGCGACGGTGTCCGTCTCACCATGACAGAGGGCGTGGATTTGGGCGGAGAGGGCATCGTGGTCAAAGTCGGGCATCTTGGCAACCTTTGTCGGGGTGGTCGCCTGAATACCGGCAGCGCCAGAGGCTGTCCAACGCTTGTGATGGAACCCCGGCGTCGCGCGCTGGGTGGGGGCTTTCGCCCGCAACGCCGGGGTGCAGCCAAATTCGAGCTACATGGTAAGTATCGGCATTCGGACGGGCAGATTTAGGGGAAGAATCCGGTCTTTCTGCGTCGCATTGGGTAAAGTTGAAACAATCTGCGCTAAGCGGCGTCACTGTTCACCGAAACGACGATGAAAAGCCGGTTCATCCCATCGGCGCGCCGGTAATGCAACCGCTGTGACAGGCTGTGGATTAGGAACCAGCCATAGCCCCCTTCGGCGGGCGAATCATCTTGCGCAGGCAGACGCGCGGGCGGCAGGGCCAAGCCGGGCAAGGGGCGGCCTTGGTCCAGCAAACGGCAGATCACATGGTGCCGACCGCGCAGCAGGGTCAACCGCAGGGCACCGTCGCCGCCGCCATAGGCATGTTCGACGATATTGTTCATCGCCTCGGCCAGCACCAGTTCACAGCTGTCCACCGCCTCAGCTGGCAGGCCCCGCAACACCGATGCCCGTCTGAGACGGGTCAGAACCTGCCGCACCTCAATCGCTTGGGCGGCAAAACAATGGTCAAAGCGGGTGTCAGGCCCCATAGGGCGACTCTGCGCCGGGGTGGATGCCAAAAACCATGTCCATCCGCGTCAATCGCAGCACCCGCATCACGGGCGGGGTGGGCGACATCAGGTCCAGCGCCCGCCCCCCCAGCATCCGCCGGATCGCCACCAAGGCCCCAAGACCGCTGCTGTCCAGAAAATCCACCCGGCTGAGGTCAAGCACCACCCGGCCCGTCCCCCCTTCGGCCAATTGCAGGATCTGATCCTTGAACGGCACCGCGCCCGCGGCATCGATCCGGTCGCCCTGCACCCGGATGATGAGATCGGTTCCGTCCTGCTCTGCTTGCAGTTTCATGTCGCCTCCGTCTTTGGGGGCAGCATGGCGCGCGCAGGTAAAGGAAGCGTTAGCCGCGTGCCGTCAGTTCAGTTGGAACTGCAAGGGATAGCGGCCATCGGCGAAATCGCCGAAGAGATCGCCCAGATCGGGATGATCGACAGGTTCACCGGTATCGTCGGGCACGAGGTTCTGTTCCGACACATAAGCCACGTAAAAGCTTTGGTCGTTTTCGGCCAGCAAATGGTAAAACGGCTGATCCTTGGCGGGGCGGCTGTCTTCGGGGATCGCGTCATACCATTCTTCGGTATTGGAAAACCGAGGGTCCACATCGAACACGACGCCGCGAAACGGGTGCTTCCGATGACGGACCACCTGACCGAGATGGTATTTCGCACAGGCTGTCATCATGCTTCGCATCCCCTTGAGCTTTTCCTAATCCCGATCAAGGGGAGTTGTCCATCATCCTGTCGCACCAAACGGGAAACAATCCGTGCCGGTCGTTCCCGCAATGGTTCAACCCGGCGTGGCGGAGGATGCCCGCAGCGCTTGCACCAAGCCAAGGCTCTGCCCACGGACTGCGTCGTGATAACGGGTCAATCTATCGGGCGTGAAATGGCCCATACCCGCCAACAGGTTGACGGTTCCCACCACCAACCCGCTATCCGAAACGGGAATGTTCACCGCCGATCCCAAGCCCATGGCGGTGATCAGCGCATGGTCGAAAAACAGCGCGGCAAAGGCGTCTGGCGTGTTGGGGACAAAGGTTTCGCCGCGCGTGATACACAGGTCAAACCACGCATCCCGTTCCATCGGTTTGGTCCCCGTCGCGGGGTATTCCGTGGGGTGCGAGGAATAAATCCGCCGGAACAGCATGGCGTCGAAATCATGCGCGGTGATAGTGAACAGGATCGTTCCCAGCGCCGCGCAATCGGCGTGCAGCCGTTCCAGCGCTGTCATCGCGCCCGCGCCATCATCGCCAGACGGATCAAGGTCCGCTCCATCACCGCCATCCCCGGCGCGCGTGAGGCGGAT
>CALRPK020000039.1:0-8656 GCA_943370015.1 Paracoccus haematequi | reverse complement strand
CCCCCCCCCCCCCGCTTCTGACAGCAGGCCGGGGCACTGCGGAAATCACTGCTTGCACCCAAGCCCCCCACCCCCTATAGGGACGCATCCTGCGGTTCCGGGGCGACTCGGAATCGTTGGCTATTCATTGATCCACCGGATCCAGGGTTACCCTTTCACACGGGGCCCTCTGGTGATTGAGAAAAGGAAGAGGCGCCATGAAGGCCCAAGAACTGAAAGCGAAGACGCCCGAACAACTGCGCGAGCAGCTTGTCGCGCTGAAAAAGGAAGCGTTCAACCTGCGCTTCCAGCAGGCCACCGGCCAGCTTGAGAACACCGCCCGCATGCGCGCCGTCCGTCGTGACGCTGCCCGCGTCAAGACGGTTTTGACCCAAAAAGCCGCTGAAGCCGCTAAGTAAGAGGACCACGAAATGCCCAAGCGTATCCTGCAAGGTGTCGTGACCTCGGACAAGAACGAGCAGACGATCACCGTCCTCGTCGAGCGTCGCTTCAAGCACCCGTTGCTGCAAAAGACCGTCCGTAAGTCCAAGAAATACCGGGCTCACGACGCCGACAACAAGTTCAAGGTTGGTGACACCGTCCGCATCGAGGAATGTGCACCGATTTCGAAAACGAAACGCTGGACGGTGGTCGTCGAGGCGTAAGCCTCGGCCCTCCGTTTGGCCCGAACGAAACCCTGGAACCGTTATGATCATGACGGTGTCCAAAGGTCGGGAGTAACCCAATGATCCAGATGCAGACCAATCTGGATGTTGCTGATAACTCTGGCGCTCGCCGGGTTCAGTGCATCAAGGTTCTGGGCGGTTCGCACCGCCGTTACGCATCCGTGGGCGACATCATCGTGGTGTCGGTCAAGGAAGCGATCCCAAAAGGCCGTGTGAAAAAAGGGGACGTGCGTAAAGCCGTCGTCGTTCGCACCGCCAAGGAAGTCCGTCGTGAAGATGGCACCTCCATCCGTTTCGACCGTAACGCCGCCGTCATCCTGAACAACCAGGGCGAACCGGTCGGCACCCGTATCTTCGGGCCGGTCGTGCGCGAGCTGCGTGCCAAGAACTTCATGAAGATCATCTCGCTCGCTCCGGAGGTGCTGTGATGGCTGCCAAGCTCCGCAAAGGTGACAAGGTCGTCGTTCTGACCGGCAAGGACAAAGGCAAGCAGGGCGAAATCTCTGCCGTCATGCCCAAGGACAACAAAGCCGTTGTCGATGGCGTCAATGTTGCCATCCGTCACACCAAGCAGTCGCAAGCATCGCAGGGTGGCCGTCTGGCCAAGGCCTTGCCGATCGATCTGTCGAACCTTGCCCTGCTGGACAAGAACGGCAAAGCGACCCGCGTCGGCTTCCGCATCGAAGGCGATGCCAAGGTCCGTTACGCCAAGACCACTGGGGAGGCGATCTGATGCTCGACCAAGCCACTTATACCCCGCGCCTGAAAGCCGTCTACGCGACCACGATCCGTGCCGCGATGAAGGAAGAGTTCGCGTATAAGAACGACATGCAGATCCCCAAGTTGGACAAGATCGTCCTGAACATGGGCGTCGGCGAAGCAGTGAAAGACACCAAAAAGGTGAAAAACGCTGCCGAAGAACTGTCGGCCATCGCGGGCCAAAAGGCCGTGATCACCCATGCCAAGAAGTCGATCGCCGGCTTCCGCGTGCGGGAACTGATGCCGCTGGGCTGCAAAGTCACGCTGCGCGGCGACCGGATGTACGAATTCCTCGACCGTCTGATCAACGTGGCTCTGCCCCGCGTCCGCGACTTCCGCGGCGTGAAGGGCACGTCCTTTGATGGCCGTGGCAACTACGCGATGGGTCTCAAGGAACATATCGTGTTCCCGGAAATCAACTTTGACAAAGTGGATGAAGTGCTGGGGATGGACATCATCATCTGCACCAATGCCAAGAACGATGTCGAAGCCAAGGCGCTGTTGAAGCACTTCAACATGCCCTTCACGTCCTGATCGCGAGGAACCCAGATATGGCAAAAAAATCCATGGTGAACCGCGAAGTGAAGCGGCAGGCTCTGGTGGCAAAGCACGCCACCAAGCGCGCAGCACTCAAAGCGGTGATCGAAGACCAGTCCAAGCCGGTTGAAGAGCGTTTCAAGGCGACTCTGAAATTGGCTGAGATGCCCCGCAACTCGTCCGCCACCCGGCTGCACAACCGCTGCCAGCTGACGGGCCGTCCCCATGCTTACTACCGTAAGCTCAAACTCTCGCGGATCATGCTGCGCGAACTGGCCTCCTTCGGTCAGATTCCCGGCATGGTGAAGTCGAGCTGGTAAGGAGGTCAGATCATGTCGATGAACGATCCCCTCGGCGATATGCTGACACGCATCCGCAACGCGCAACAGCGCGGTAAGTCCACCGTTTCGTCGCCGGCTTCCAAGCTGCGCGCCTGGGTGTTGGACGTACTGGCGGACGAAGGCTACATCCGTGGCTACGAGAAGAACGCGACCGAAAACGGTCAAGGTGAACTCGTCATCTCGCTCAAGTACTACGAAGGCACCCCGGTGATCCGCGAAATCAAGCGCGTGTCGAAACCCGGTCGTCGCGTGTACATGAGCGTCAAGGAAATCCCGACCGTCCGTAACGGTCTGGGCGTTTCCATCGTCTCGACGCCGAAAGGCGTCATGTCTGATGCAAATGCACGCGCGGCCAATGTTGGCGGCGAAGTGCTTTGCACCGTGTTCTGAGGAGGGTGGAATGTCTCGTATCGGCAAGAAACCCGTAGAACTGCCCAAGGGCGTCAGCGCCTCTGTGTCGGGCCAAACCATCGAAGTGAAAGGCCCGAAAGGCGCCCGCAACTTCACCGCTGGGGACGATGTGACGATCACCATCGACGGGACCACCGTTTCGGTGACGCCGCGTGGCACGTCCAAGCGCGCCCGCCAGCAATGGGGCATGGTCCGCTCGATGGTCGCCAACCTTGTGGAAGGCGTGACCACCGGCTTCAAGAAAGAGCTTGAGATTCAGGGCGTGGGTTACCGCGCTGCTGTCGCGGGCAACGTCCTGAAGCTTTCTTTGGGCTACTCGCATGAAGTGAACTTCGATGTGCCGCAGGGCGTGACCGTCACGTCCCCGAAGCAGACCGAAATCGTGGTGGAAGGCATCGACCAGCAACTGGTCGGCCAAGTCGCCGCGAACATCCGCGAATGGCGGCGTCCGGAGCCCTACAAGGGCAAGGGCATCCGCTACAAGGGTGAGTTCATCTTCCGCAAGGAAGGCAAGAAAAAGTAAGGGGCGCGAAAATGGCGAACACGAAAAGAGAGCTGTTCCTCAAGCGCCGCCTGCGCGTTCGGAACAAGATCAAGGCGATGGCCAACGGGCGCTTGCGTCTGTCGGTGCATCGGTCTTCCAAGAACATCAGCGTCCAGCTGATCGACGACGTGAAGGGTGTGACTGTCGCATCCGCCTCGTCGCTCGAAAAGGATCTGGGCGTCGTCGGCAAGAACAACGTCGAGGCTGCGGCCAAGATCGGCGCTGCGATTGCGGAACGGGCCAAGGCAGCAGGCGTCGAAACCTGCTACTTCGACCGCGGCGGCTTCATCTTCCACGGCAAGATCAAGGCTTTGGCCGATGCTGCCCGTGAAGGTGGTCTGAAGTTCTGATCCCGGTGGGCGGTGCTTAGGTGCCGCCCCGATGATCCGGGGGTGTCCTGCGTGGCACCCACCAGGATTGGTTGATATCGGCGCCATTGCTGCGCCACCATTGCAAGGAATGCCTCATGGCAGAACGTGAAAACCGCCGGGAGCGCCGCGACGACCGTCGTGACAACCGCCCGGAAGAAACCCCGGAGTTCGCCGACCGTCTGGTCGCGATCAACCGCGTGTCGAAAACCGTCAAGGGTGGTAAGCGCTTTGGCTTCGCCGCACTCGTCGTTGTCGGTGACCAGCGTGGTCGCGTCGGCTTCGGCAAGGGCAAGGCGAAAGAAGTGCCGGAAGCGATCCGCAAGGCCACTGAACAGGCCAAGCGTTCGCTGATCCGCGTGCCGCTGAAAGATTCGCGCACGCTGCACCACGACATGGAAGGCCGTCATGGCGCTGGTAAAGTCGTGATGCGTGCTGCTGTTGCCGGTACCGGCATCATCGCCGGTGGTCCGATGCGCGCCGTGTTCGAAATGCTGGGTCTGCAGGACGTCGTTGCCAAATCCATCGGCTCGACCAACCCCTACAACATGATCCGCGCGACCATCGATGGTCTGAAGCACGAAACCTCGCCGCGCCAAGTGGCGTCGCGTCGTGGCAAGAAGGTTGCGGAAATCCTGCGCAAGCCCGAAGCCGAAGTTGTGGAGGGCTGATAGATGACCGCCAAGAAAACCATCGTCGTCAAGCAGGTGGCCTCGGCTGCCCGCCGTCCGGCCATCCAGACCGCGACCCTCAAGGGTCTGGGCCTGAACAAGATGAACCGCACCCGTGAACTGGAAGACACTCCTTCGGTTCGCGGCATGGTCCGCTCGATCCGCCATCTGGTGGAAATCATCGAAGAGCGCGGCTGATCGCGGCTTGCAGCCTTCGGGTTGCGCAGACTTAAAAGCGCCCCGCTGAAATGCGGGGCGTTTTGCTTTCGAGGGGATGTTTCAGGCCCCCGTGTTCCGACTTGCCCCTGTGGCTGAGTCGCTCTATACGCCCCCCGTGGCCACGTGCCACGGAATCAAAAAGAAACGCCGCGTTGCCCTTCATCCGTCGCAGGATGGGTATTCCGGCTTTGGAGTATGCGACATGAAATTGAATGAACTGCACGACAATCCCGGTGCCGCCAAAAAGCAAAAGCGCGTGGCGCGTGGTCCGGGTTCGGGCAAGGGCAAGACCGCTGGTCGCGGGATCAAGGGTCAGAAATCGCGTTCGGGTGTCGCCATCGGCGGCTACGAAGGCGGTCAGATGCCGCTGTATCGCCGCCTTCCCAAGCGCGGCTTCACCAAGCCGAACCGTCTGGAATTCGCGGTCGTGAACCTTGGCCTGATCGAAAAGTTCATTGCCGCTGGCAAACTGGACATCTCGGCTGAGATCACCGAAGACGCGCTGGTTGCTGCAGGTCTGACCGCGCGCAAGCGGGACGGCATCCGCGTGCTGGCGAAGGGTGAGATCACCTCGAAAATCACCCTGAAAGTCTCGGGCGCATCGGCCGCTGCGGTGGAAGCCGTTGCCAAGGCTGGCGGTTCGCTGACTGTCACGGCGGCTGCGGCTGAATAAAGGTTGTGGGCGGTCGCCAGACCGCTTACATCAAGCCAAAGTTTTCCCGCGCCGTCGGACCCGGAAAACGGTTCGGCGGCGTTTCCACATGAAAGAGTCTGGGCAATGGCATCAGCTGCGGAGCAAATGGCGTCGAACCTAAGCTGGGGCGCCTTGGGCAAGGCGACCGAGCTTCGGCAACGCATCATCTTCACCATCGGCCTGCTGATGGTTTACCGCCTTGGCACCTATATTCCGGTTCCAGGGATCGACGCTACGGCGTTGCGCGATTTCATGAGCAATGCGGGGCAGGGGTTGGGCGGCATGCTCAACCTGTTCACTGGCGGTGCAGTCAGCCGCATGGGTATCTTTGCACTCGGCATCATGCCGTATATTTCGGCCTCGATCATCGTGCAGCTTCTCTCGTCGATGGTTCCCGCGCTGGAACAGTTGAAGAAAGAGGGCGAACAGGGCCGTCGCAAGATCAACCAATACACCCGTTACGCCACCTTGGCGCTGGCCATCTTCCAGGCCTGGGGCATCGCGGTGTCGATTGAGGCGGGCGATCTTGCCCATGATCCCGGCCTGTTCTTCAAGCTGGCCTGTGTGATCACGCTGGTCGGCGGCACGATGTTCCTGATGTGGCTGGGTGAGCAGATCACCGCGCGCGGCATCGGCAACGGCACCTCGCTGATTATCTTCGTCGGGATCGTCGCGGAAATCCCGCGCGCCTTGGCACAGTTCTTTGAACAGGGCCGTTCGGGTCAGCTTTCCACGCCGCTGATCCTTGGCATCCTTGTGATGGTTGTCTTGGTGATCGCCTTCGTCGTGTTCATGGAACGCGCGCTGCGCAAGATTCACATCCTCTATCCCAAGCGTCAGGTCGGCATGAAGGTCTATGACGGCGGGTCGTCGCACCTGCCCGTCAAGGTGAACCCTGCGGGCGTGATCCCGGCGATCTTCGCCTCGTCCCTGCTGCTGCTGCCTTCCACCGTGGGGACCTTTACCGGGTCACAAGGCACGGGGGTGATGGCAACGATCCTCGCCTATCTTGGCTATGGTCAACCGCTCCACCTTGTGGCGATGACCGCGATGATCGTGTTCTTTGCGTATTTCTACACCTTCAACGTCGCCTTCAAAGTCGAAGACGTCGCCGAGAACCTGAAGAACCAAAGCGGATCGATCCCCGGCATCCGGCCCGGCAAAAAGACCGAAGAATATCTGGAATATGTCGTGAACCGCGTGCTTGTGCTGGGTGCGGCCTATCTGGCGGCGGTCTGTCTCTTGCCGGAAATCCTGATCGCCAATGTCGGTATCCCGTTCTACTTCGGCGGGACCTCGGTGCTGATCGTGGTCTCGGTGACGATGGATACGATCAACCAGATCCAATCGCATCTTCTGGCGCATCAATACGAAGGCTTGATTGAAAAATCGAACCTGCGGGGCAAGAAACGCACGGGCGCACCGCGTCCGCCTGCGCGGCGCTGAGCGAAAGGTCGGGGGGACCATGGTCAACATCATCCTTCTGGGCCCGCCCGGGGCCGGAAAAGGCACGCAGGCCAAGCGTTTGGTCGATGGGCGCGGCATGGTCCAGCTTTCCACCGGTGACATGCTGCGTGAGGCCAAGACCAGCGGCACCGAAATGGGCAACCGCGTTGCCGAGGTGATGGCAAAGGGGCAACTTGTCACCGATGACATCGTGATCGGCCTGATCGAAGAAAAGATCACCGGCAACTCTGGCGGCGGTTTCATCTTCGACGGCTTCCCGCGCACGCTGCCACAGGCGGATGCGTTGGGGCGGCTCTTGGAAAAGACCGGCCAGTCCTTGGATGCGGTGATCGAGATGCGGGTGGATGATGCGGCCCTTGTGGCGCGCATCACCGGCCGCTTCACCTGCGGCCAATGCGGGGAGGTGTATCACGACCAGACCCGCCCGACCAAGGTTGCGGGCACCTGCGACAACTGCGGATCGCATGACCTGCGCCGCCGCGCCGATGACAATGAGGACGCGCTCAAGCAGCGTCTGATGGAATATTACAAGAAAACCTCGCCCCTGATTGGCTATTACTACGCCAAGGGCATGCTGACCGACGTGGACGGTCTGGCAGAGATGGACGCCGTCGGCGCGGCCATCGCCAAGGTTCTTGACAAAAGCTGAACTTCGGCTTCCCGGCCTTGACGGGCCGGGGAAAAGCCCATAAAGCACGGCGTCCCGCTAGGGAATCGTCCGGGTCATTCTGATGCTTTCCCGGTCAGATCGAATCGGCGGTCCGTTTGGATCGTCAAGTTGTGAAAAAAGGTTCCGGCATCACGGAACCGCAACGAAAAGGAACCACGCGTGGCACGTATTGCTGGCGTTAACATCCCGACCCAGAAACGGGTACCGATCGCACTGACCTATATCACCGGCATCGGTGCACATAGCGCGGAACTGATCTGCTCGGCCCTGAACATTGACCGCGCTCGCCGCGTCAACCAGCTGACCGACGCCGAAGTGCTCGCCATCCGCGAACACATCGACGCCAACTTCACGGTTGAAGGCGACTTGCGCCGCGAAGTGTCGATGAACATCAAGCGTCTGATGGACCTTGGCTGCTACCGTGGCCTGCGTCACCGCAAGAACCTCCCGGTTCGCGGCCAGCGCACGCACACGAACGCACGTACCCGCAAGGGCCCGGCCAAAGCCATCGCCGGCAAGAAGAAATAAGGGGAGCGCAGAACAATGGCACGCGATACCAAATCTGCCGCCCGTACGAAGAAGAAGGAACGCAAGAACATCGCCACCGGTGTGGCGCATGTGAACTCGTCCTTCAACAACACCAAGATCCTGATTTCCGACGTGCAGGGCAACGCCATTTCGTGGTCGTCCGCTGGCACCATGGGCTTCAAGGGTTCGCGCAAGTCGACGCCCTATGCCGCCCAGATGGCCGCTGAAGATGCGGGCCGCAAGGCGCAGGAACATGGCGTGAAATCGCTGGAAGTCGAAGTGCAGGGTCCGGGTTCGGGCCGTGAATCGGCGCTGCGCGCGCTGGCTGCTGTCGGCTTCAACATCACCTCGATCCGCGACGTGACCCCGTTGGCACACAACGGCTGCCGTCCGCCGAAGCGTCGCCGCGTCTGACGCGGTTGCATAGGATCGGGCCGTGCCTTTGGCGCGGCCCGATTTACGTATTTCTGATCCTCGGGCGTCTGCAGCTAACTGGACATGGGCAGCGGACAGGTATGGAGGCGAAAGCATGATCCACAAGAACTGGCAGGAAATCATCAAGCCGACCCAGTTGGTCGTGAAGCCCGGTGCCGATCCCGCGCGGGTCGCCACGGTCATCGCGGAACCGCTGGAGCGTGGCTTCGGCCTGACGCTGGGTAACGCGCTGCGCCGCGTGCTCATGTCCTCGCTGCAAGGCGGGGCGATCACCAGCGTGCAGATCGACAACGTCCTGCATGAGTTCTCTTCGGTGGCGGGCGTCCGTGAGGATGTCACCGACATCG
>CALRPK020000038.1:0-8710 GCA_943370015.1 Paracoccus haematequi | reverse complement strand
CTTCGTGTCGGCAGGGCCAAGTTGGAGCTCGGCGCTGCGGATGGCGGGCGTTCAGGTGCGGCGCGACTTCTCGCTTGCTCCGTCGTTTCTGACCGATCCGCAACTGTCCTATTCCGGCGTGGCAGTGTTGCCTTCGGCGCTGGATGTCTTTGTGAACAACGTCAAGGCGTGGTCGGGCAAGGTCGATGCAGGGCCCTTCGTGCTGGACGACCTACCCATGGTGACGCCGCAGGGAGAAGCGGTCTTTGTGCTGCGCGACGCGTCTGGTCGGGAATACGTCAACCGCGTCCCGTTCTTTGCCACGCAGAACCTGCTGAGACAGGGCGTCGCGGATTACGCGCTGCAAATCGGCTTTCCGCGCGAAGAGTATGGCCGGACAAACCTCGATTACGGGTCCGAGCGCATCGGTTCGGCAAGCCTGCGCTACGGGCTAAGCGACCGGCTGACTGTCGGAGGGCACGTTGAAGCGGCGTCGGACCTTATGCTCGTGGGTGCAGGGGTGGATCTGGCCTTGTTTGATCGTGCCGAGCTGGGCCTGTCGGTCACGCAAAGCCGGACCGATCTGTCCAGCGGGCAACTGGTCGCCGTGGCCCTGCGCACAAGGGTGGCCGGGGTCGATATCCGCGCAACCGAACGGCGGCGCATCGGGGGATTTCAGGATCTCGGCTCCTATCTGGCCGAACGAGAGGGGGACGGGGACGATCCGACACGTTACCGCGCAGCCGATCTGGAGCGGGCGCTATCGCTGTCGGTGCCGCTCGGGTCCGGCATCGGATTTGCAAGCCTGTCGCTGGTCCAGACGAAACGGCAGGCCGAAGAATCCGTCCTTTTGTCAGCGTCTTTTGCGCGATCCATCGGGTCTGACGGGGCATCGGTCCGGCTCAACGCCTTTCAGGATTTGTGCGACAGGTCGAATTACGGTCTGTCAGTCGGATTGTCTTTCCCCTTCGGAGCGGACGGCCGCTCGGACGTCCAGACGGCATTTACGCCGCGGGGGCTGGAAAAGCAGGCCAGTCTGTCCCGCCATGCCGGACAGGACATCGGAGATCTGGGCTATCGTCTCGCGGTTTACGACCAGCAGGGGGGTAGAACCGTGTCCTTCGGCGTCACGCATCAGGCACGCTACGCCCAAAGCGAGCTGACATTGCGCGCTCGGAACGGCGCAATTTCGGCGCAGGGCACGGCGACGGGGTCCGTCGTTCTGGGCGGCGGCGGCGTGTTTGCTGCGCGCAGGATCAATGATGGCCTTGCGATTGTCGATGTTGGGGTGCCCGACATTCCGGTCAGCCTGAACAACCGGCCCGTCGCCATGACCGGACGCAATGGCAAGGCGCTAGTCGGCAATCTGCGGTCCTATCAGGTCAACCGGCTGTCCATCGATCCCCTTGATCTGCCGCCCACAGCTTCGGTGACCGCGACCGCAATGGATGTCGTGCCGATGCGCCGGTCAGGCGTTTCGCTTGCCTTTGGCGGTGGCGCGAACACATCGGCCATCGTCGTGCTGCGTGATGCTGCGGGCGCGTTCCTTCCGGTCGGAACGTCAGTCATCCTGCGCGGGGGGGACAGTGTTCCCGTCGGGTATGATGGCGAGGTCTGGATCGAGGGGCTGAAACCCCGAAACAACCTGACCGCCGCGACGGCCTCCGGTGCATGCCACGCGCGCTTTGTCTTTGCACCCGATCCCGACGGCGAGCAGGTCGTGATCGATCCGGTTCTTTGCGAATGACTGCGCATCGTCATCTTGCCGCCTTGGTAGCGGCGGTGTGTTCGTGGCTTGCCGCACCCGCGCAGGCGGCGTTGCTGTGCAGCGTCGCCATCGACCCGCTGGTCCTCGGTCAGGTCTCGTTGCGCGACGGCTTTGGCAACACCACCTTCGGCACGGAGCTGGTATCCTGTTCCGGCGGCGATCCGGGGGCTACCGTGCAGACCTGCCTGCAGATTGGTGCGGGCAGCGGCGGTGCGTCATCCGGCCTGTCGCCGCGCTTCTTGCAGGGCGTGCAGATGGACAGGCTGGGCTATCAGTTGACCACGGGTGCTGCGGCCTCGGCGGGGGGGCAGATCATCGACCGGCTAGAGCGCGATGTGGCGCTGGATGCCACCGGGGCCGGATCAATCGACCCGCTGATCTATGCCGAAATCACCGATAGCGGCGCGACGGCATCGGCGGGCAGCTACGTCAGCCGGTTCACGGGGCCTGCGGATGTCGCCTTTTCCTATGGCCAAGGCGGATGCACCCAGTCAGGTGATGTGGACGGCTTCACGGTCAGCGCCACCGTCACGGCCAGTTGCACAGTCTCGGCAAGTCCGATGGACTTTGGGCTGTCGACCGGAACGATCAACGACCCCATCGACAGTGCGGCGTTGCTTTCCGTGTCCTGCACGAATGGCGCAGCCTATAGCATCGGTCTGGACGGCGGCCAGTCGCCGACCGCGTCCGGCCGCACCATGACGAGCGGTTCGGGCGGGTTGGCCTATGGGCTGTTTCAAGACGCAGGACGGTCGGCCCCGTGGGGGCTAACACCCGGGACGACCGCAAGCGGATATGGAAGCGGCAAGACCGACACATTGCCCATCTACGGCCGCGTCTTCGGCGACCAGCACGCAACAACGGGGCTTTATTCCGATACGGTCGTGATCGTCATCACTTACTGAGCGCATCGGAAAAGAAATTCAAAAAAAAACGGCTTGGTGACCGACTGCTTCCCGCTGCAGGCTGGACTGTCGGGCGCGCACTCGCGTCACGCAAACAAGGACGCAAGCGCTTTGTGCAAAGATTGCTCGTCAAGCG
Organism: Paracoccus haematequi; assembly: GCA_943370015.1. GTDB lineage: Bacteria > Pseudomonadota > Alphaproteobacteria > Rhodobacterales > Rhodobacteraceae > Paragemmobacter > Paragemmobacter haematequi_A. The sequence goes on along the minus strand of CALRPK020000038.1, from coordinate 5,922 downwards.
GCTTCCTAAGAAGGGGTGCATTCTTAAAGACACCAGAAAGGTCCACCGTCTGGTAAGCTGTGAGCACGACAAACGGACAGCCACCAAAATTCAAAGCCTCGCCGACAGGCTCTGATGTTCCTCCGCTGATGTTAACGTCCAAGACGGCTGCATCTGGCCAATGATCGGCAATGAGAGACAGTGCGGCATTTGCGTTCGCAACTGGCCCCAGCACATAACATCCCCACCCCTCCAACAAGAATTGAAGGTCAAGTGCGATCAGGCCTTCGTCTTCGACCAAAAGGATTTGGCGCCCGTTCAGACCCTGAGTGTTGATCTCGCTCATTGCCTCTCGTCCTTAAGGGGAAACTGCAGATCGTAACGCAATCCAACTGGCCCAAAGGTCAAATCGGACTGTCCGCCAAGCTCGTGCGTGACAACATCCTGCAAGAGCCGACTGCCGAAGCCTTTTCGATTTGGCGCAATAATCTGGGGTCCATCGACTTCTTCCCATGTCAAAGAAAAGGTGCGGGGGACATAGCCAGACGGAGACAGGCTCCAGCTAAGCAGCACTCGGCCAGACGCCGCACCCAGTGCCCCATATTTGGCAGCATTGGTTGCAAGTTCGTGCAGAGCGAGGCCAAACATCCTAGCTTGGCGCGCTGACAGTCCCACGGATACGCCATCGACGGATATTTTGTTGGGGTCACCTTCTCGGTAAGGCGCAAGCACTTCGCGGGCCACTGCAAGTGGATCGGCTCGTTCACCTTTGCTCTCGAAAACCAGACCCTCTGCGACAGACAAAGCCATAAGGCGACCGATGAAAGCCGCGCGAAACTGTTCTGCGGTGCGGTCAGCCGTGGACGTCTGGGTGGCAATGGCACGCACCAAGCCCAGCAAATTTCGGGCCCTGTGCCCGAGTTCGCGAACCAGAATTTCCTGTTCTCTGGCACCTTGGCTGAGCTTGATGTGGCTTCGAACCCTTTCAATCGCTGCGGCAAGTAGATTTGCATATGTCTGCAAGAACGCGACGTCATCAGCGCTGAATTCTCGTGGTTCCCGCTCATCGACCTCCAACACGCCGAAAGGTGCATTTTGACCGACGATGATAACGTTCACCATGCTCCGCACACCGTGGCGGCGCAGCACGTCCGGTATATCAAAGCGGTCTTCAAGATCGATGTCTGGCGATACCACCGGCTTGTCGGAACGAAGCGCATGTCCCCCAGGGGATCGCTCGTCGTCGCCGAAGGTTTCCTGTCCCACCACGCCGGGCTGCCAGTTGACACCCGCACGAATGAGCATTTCGCCTTGCTTGGGATGGTGTTCCAGCAATTTGACAAGCGGGACATCCAACGCCTCGGACACCAGTTCCGCAGCACGATGTAGCAGGACGTCGACGTCATCACAGCGAAATGCAAACAACCCGAACTCAGCCAAAGCTGCGCGTTGCAGGTTTAGCCGCTCTTGTTCAACCGGAACCGGACGCTCTGTCATCATTGACCCTCTCCGCGGCAAACCGTAGGAGAACGCTCTGGTTCCTTAGTAAGTTGCTGGAATTTAAGCCAGATCACAGCGCGATACTCACCGTAACCAGGCCCGGCGAGAGCCGCTGTCTGCCGTCGGAATAGCGATAGCTATGTCTTGACGCTATGGATCGCGGCCAGAGCCAAGGCAAGCGCGCCACGTGCATCAGGGCCGGTGACTTTACTTCAGTCGCTGCTCAGTTCTTGGGTAGAGATCAACAGGCGAGGGTCGGGATCGGTTGACCTTACCCTTGCCGCGTGATGCAGCCCCCGCAAGGCGACCGGTCAACGCGCCCTCTGGCTGGCGGGGTCGGCTTTATCCGCTTTCGGCCAAGCGCCAAAGGCTGTAGACAGCGCAATCATTCAACATCCGGAACAGACCATGGCGCAGAATGCCACCATCTATAAGGTTGAGCTGTCCGTCTCGGACATGGATCGCCACTACTATGAAACCCACAAGCTCACCGTGGCCAAGCATCCGTCAGAGACGGATGAACGGCTGATGGTCCGCATCGTGGCCTTTGCGCTGAACGCGCATGAAAGCCTTGAGATGACCAAGGGCATCTCCACCGATGACGAGCCCGACATCTGGCAAAAAAGCCTGAGCGGTGAGTTGGATGTCTGGGTCGCCCTTGGCCTGCCCAGCGAAAAGGTGATGCGCCAGTCCTGCAGCAAGGCCGACCGCGTGATGGTCTACCCCTATGGTGGCCGCACGGCCGAGATTTGGTGGGACAAGATCAAGGGCAGCACCACGCGCTTTGACAATCTGCAAGTGGTCAGCTTTTCCGAACAGGACACCGATGCGCTGGCAAAACTTGCCAACCGCACGATGAAATTGCAGGTCAATATCCAAGACGGTGAGGTGATGGTCAGCGCGGGGGATGCCATCGTCTATCTCAGCCCGCAAAAGTGGAAAGCGGCGGCCTAACCTGCGCTGTTCACCGTGCTGAGGATGCTGTTTTCCGCATCGCGCAGGGCCTGCCGTGCGGGCTTGCCGTGAAACACCGCGTCATGGATTTCGGCACCCAGAATCCGTTCGATCAGGCTGAATTCCTGAATCGGCGGGCGGGCCCATGTGACCAATTCGTTCCGGCGGGCCAGCTGATCGACCATGCTGACGATGGGCGACGAGGCCAGCGCCTCAGGGTCCGCGCAGACCGAAAAGCGGGGGGCGACGGGGAAGCCGTTTTTGACATGGGCTTTCATCGCCTCGGGTGACACCATCCATGTGATGGCGTTCATGATCTGCTTTTGCCGGGCGGGTTTGACCGAGGCCGGGATGGTCATAAGGAACCCACCGATGGGGGCCGCGATCCGGCGCAACCGGCGCGACGGAGGCGGCAGATAGGCCACGCGGCGCGCGACCTGCGAGCTCAGCTCATGTTCAAACCGCGCCGCGCGCATGGTCCAGCAATAGGCCAGACCGGCACGGCCCGACATGAAGCACTGGATGCGCTTTTCCCAATCCATGAATTCGATGTCGGGGGGCGACACCTCGACCAGTTGTTTCATGTATTCGATCACCTCAACCGCATCGACGGTGTCGATTTGCAGTTTCAGCTTTTCGAACTTCGGAAACACCCAGCTTTCCTGATTGTGCAGCGGCATGTCGATGATGGTTTTCTGGCAGGCGGCCAGAAAGAACATGAAGGAATTGGCGATGGGCATGCCGCGCTGGCCGTTCCACGCGATGCCGTAAAACTCCGACGCGGGGCGGTGCAGGGCACGGGCCGCGGCGATGGTTTCATCAAAGGTGCGCGGGAAGGTCAGGCCCTTATCCTCGAACAAATCCCGGCGGGCGGCAAGGATTTCGATCGTGCAATAAAGCGGGATGCCATATTGCGTGCCCTTCCAGTTTCCGGTGCCCCAGACCGAGGGGTGGAAATCCAGCGGGTTGATCGCGGCATCCTGCAACAACTCGTCCAGCGGGGCGAGGAAGCCCTTTTCCGCAAACTCCCCCAGCCACGGCATGTTGATGGAAATCACGTCATAGTCGGCGGCGGGCTTTTCGAAATAGGTTTGCGAGTTGACGTAAAGATCAGGCAGGCGTTGCAGGTCAAAACTGCTTTTGCGCCCCAGATCGTTGCGGAAATCGGACCACAGGTTGCGCATGGACGAGAAATAGTTGTCGTCGTTCAGCAAGAACCGGATATCCCCAGGCACCTTGCCCGCGATGTCATCCCCCCGCACCGGAGAGATGATCTGCGCGGCAAAATAGCTGCCGCCAAAGTAATACTCATTCGCCTCGGCCCCTTTGCGCAGGCCGAAGGTCTTGGCCAGATGGCCTTTCACATGGGTCGCATATTCCATGAAACTGTGCAGCAGCGTGTCGGTCGGTTCCAGAAAATGCGTCTTGAGCCCCCCGCCGCGCGGCACCTGACGGATCAGGCCATCGGTGATCATCTTGGCGATCATGCGGTTGCCGGTGCTGTAGGGCACCCCGGCAAGGGTGATCAGCCCGGATTTGTCGATGGGTTTGCGCCGCAGATGCGCGTCCACCAGTTCCAGCACGATGTTCCAATACACATCCTTCGCAGCCCCCGGCAGGCCCGTGTCAAAGGGCGCGCGCAGTTTGCGCAGGAAATCCACGATCCGCGACAGCTCATGCGCGGTCAGTTCGATGGGTGCTGCAAGTGGCGGATTGATCTGTTGCACCGGCCTAGCCCTGTTGAGCGGAAATTCCAGACTGCCATTTCACCAAAGCGAAGAAATCTTCGTTTTGCAATCCGGCGTTCGATGCGGCGCGGTAAAGCTCAAGGATCAGACCCGCCGCCATCAGGGGCACGCCGTTGCTGCGCCCGGCATCGCTAATCAGCGTGAAATCCTTGATCATCTGGCCGACGGTGAAGGCAGGAGTATAATCCTGCGACACCACCAGATCAGCCTTATACTTGAACAAGGGCGAGGCGACAGCGCTTTCGCAGATCACCTCCATCATCGCGGCGCGGCTGAGGCCACCGCTGGACCCCAGTGCCACAGCCTCGGCCAAGATGGCGGAACTGGCCCCGACAAGGGTGTTCAGCACCAGTTTCATATAGCGCGCCTCTTCACCGTCCCCCAGCCAGAATTGCCGGGCCGAAATCAGCCGGATCAGCGGCAAGGCCTGCGCCCAGCCATCCGCAGCGCCCGAGGCAAGGATGGTCAGCGTGGCCTTTTCCGCCATGGTCGTGCTGCCCGACACGGGCGAGCGGACGTAATGAATCCCTGCCTTTGCAAGGGATTGCGCGACTTCGGCGGAACATTCGGGGGAAACCGTGCTCATTTCCACAAAGATGCTGCCGGGGACCAGACGCTGGGCCAAGCCGGGATCGGTGGCGGTTCCGTTGACCACGGCGCGCAGGCTGTCGTCATTGGGCAGGGTGGCAAAGACCACGCTGGCCCCCTCCAGCACCGCCAGACCCGATGCCACCACAGCGCCCGCTGCGGTCAGCGCAGCATGGGCGGCACTGTTCGGCTCTGCCACCGCGACACGGACACCTGCGGTCAAAAGGTTGCGGATCATCGGCGCGCCCATCTTGCCTGCGCCGATCCAGCCAACGGTCTGGCCGCTTTGTCCGCTGCGGATGTCCGCTTCAAGTATCGACGTCATGGCGGCACCTCAATTCCTGTGTCGCCCGAACATAGGCGGTCGGATCGGTGCCGCTTTGGCCAATTTAGCCGAAGTGGACAAATTCGCCCCGTTTTGCCCGATCCGGTTTGCTATCGATGGATGCAGGGAGTGAGTCGGGGCCTGACGCATCATCGCATCCGGCCCGAAGCAGAACGTGCAGTCAGCGCAGCGCGGCTCTTGGTGTGGGCAGCTATCCGTCAGGTCAGCCGCCAGCACTGTAACCCGCGCTAGATGTTGGATAACACGGCAGCTTTCGGTGCCAGCGGCCTCGACAACAGAGAAGGAACAGAAGATGCGCGCAGTCCGGTTTCACGGGGCACGGGATATCAGGGTCGAAGATGTGGCCGAACCGTCGGGCGTGCTTGCGCCGGATGATGTGCTGATCGCCCCGGCGGTGACCGGCATTTGCGGCACCGATCTGCATGAATTCCTTGCCGGTCCCATCGTGACCCCGAAAGAGCCGCATATCTACACCGGGGCCACCAACCCGCAGATTCTGGGCCATGAGTTTTCCGCCCGCGTTCTGGCGGTGGGCGATGCCGTCAGCCACGTGGCGGCAGGGGATCGCATCTCGATCCAGCCGCTCTTGTCGCCGCGCAATGATTACTACGGCAAGCGCGGGCTGTTCCACCTGTCGCCGGTGATGGGCTGCGTGGGCCTCAGCTGGGCTTGGGGTGGCATGGGCGAAAAGGCGGTGATCAAGGATTACAACGCCCAACCCGTGCCAGACAGCATCACCGATGAACAGGCCGCGATGATCGAACCGGCGGCCGTGGCGCTTTACGGTGTGGATCGCGGCGGCGTGAC
>CALRPK020000037.1:0-8767 GCA_943370015.1 Paracoccus haematequi | reverse complement strand
GAGGCGGGGCGCTATCACCTTTACGTCGCGATGATTTGCCCTTGGGCCAGCCGCACCCTGATCGCGCGCAAACTAAAGGGGTTGGAGAATGCGATCAGCATCTCGGTCGTTGAGCCTGCCCTGACCGACCAAGGCTGGTGCTTCGCTCCCGGTGCGGATGCGGTGAACGGTGCCAGCTTCATGCACCAGATCTACACCAAAGCCGACCCTGCCGTGAATGGTCGCGCGACGGTGCCGGTCTTGTGGGACAGGGCGACGGGGTCGCTGGTGAACAACGAAAGCGCCGATATCCTGCGGATGCTGGACAGCGGTTTTGGCGATCTGGCCACAGGGGCGTCGCTGTATCCCGCCGATCTGGCGGCAGAGATTGACCAGTGGAACGACGCGATCTATGCCAGCTTCAACAACGGCGTCTATCGCTGCGGGTTTGCCACCACCCAAGCCGCCTATGATGAGGCGTTTGATGAGGTGTTCGCCACCATGGACCGGCTGGAGACCCGCCTGTCCGATGGCCGCGCGTATTTGCATGGCGACCGTTTCGCCGAAACCGACATCCGCGCCTTTGTGACCTTGATCCGCTTTGATGCTGCCTATCATGGCCTGTTCAAATGCAACCTCCGCCGTGTGGCGGATTATCCGGCCTTGGCCGCCTATACCGCGCGCATCCACGCCCTGCCGGGCGTGGCCGAGACGGTAAACATCGACCACATCAAGCGCGGCTATTACTCGATCAAGACGCTGAACCCGTCGGGCATCGTGCCCAAGGGTCCGGCCTTGGAGTATCTGCTGTGACCCGTCTGGTCATCCTGCTGCATGGTGTCGGCGCGCATGGGTCGTCCATCGCTTGGCTGGCGGATCATCTGGACCTGCCCACGGGCACCGCCATCGCCGCCCCTGATGCCCCATTCCCCTTTGACGTGGCACCCCAAGGTCCAGCGCGGCAGTGGTTCTCCGTCACCGGCGTGACGGCAGAGAACCGCCCCGCCCGTGTGACCGCTGCCCGCGCGCCGTTCGATGCCGTGCTGGCCGGGATCGTGGCAGACCACGGCCTGACGGATGCCTTGGACCGCGTGGCCTTGGTCGGCTTTTCCCAAGGGTCGATCATGGCCTTGGATGCCGTGGCATCGGGTCGTTGGCCTGTGGGCGCGCTTGTTGCCTTTTCGGGCCGCTTCGTGGGACCTGCCCCTGCGACCGCGCCCAAGACCCCTATCCTGATCGCACATGGCACCGCCGACACCGCCATTCCGGTGGCCGAGGCGTATCACGCTCACGATGCCTTGCCGCAGGCCGAGTTTGTCTTGGAAAACGGCATCGGCCATGCCCCCGGACCGCAGGGTGTGGCGCGGGCGAGGGCCTTGTTGGCGCGATGGTCGGGCGTGGCTTTGGCGTAGCTCAGTCGCGCGAATAGCCATCCTTTTGCGCCCAGCGCCACGCGTCGCGGATCATCTGCGGCAGGTTTGACCGATGGGGAGTCCAGCCCAACTCTGCCGCTGCACGCGCCGATCCTGATACCAGTGCCGCCGCATCCCCGGCACGCCGCGCGCCAAGCACCACGGGCACCTCGCGGTTTGTGACCACACGGGCGTGGTCAATCACCTCACGCACGGAAAAGCCGGTACCGGTGCCCAGACAGAACACCCGGCTGCCACGCCCGTCGCGCAGCCACTTCAGCCCCAAGACATGCGCGTCAGCAAGGTCTGACACATGCACATAGTCACGCACACAGGTGCCGTCGCGCGTCGGGTAATCATCGCCGAACAGCGTCAGCGCCGGGCGCTTGCCGTCGATGGCATCCAGCATCAGCGGGATCAGGTGAGTTTCGGGATCATGCTGTTCGCCGATCTCGCCCTCTTCATCCGCGCCTGCCACGTTAAAGTAGCGAAAGACCACCGATTGCAGACCATGGGCGGTTTCAAACCCGCGCAGCATATCCTCAATCGCCTTTTTCGACGCACCATAGGCGTTGATCGGATGCTGCGGCGTATCCTCATCCAACACCACGCCATCCTGATCGCCATAGGTCGCGCAGGTCGATGAAAAGACGAAATGCCGGATACCCGCCGCGACCGTCGCCTCGATCAGGTTCAGCGCACCATTCACGTTGACGCGCCAGTAGCGCCCGGGATCACGCATCGATTCCCCCACCAAGGACAAGGCGGCGAAATGCATCACGGCAACCGGGCGATAGTGGTCCAAGGCGGCCGCGATCGAGGCGGGGTCCATCAAATCGCCATGGAAGAAGGGGCCGAATTTCACCGCGCCTTCCCAGCCAGTGGCCAGATTGTCAAAGGCAACCGGCACGTAGCCCGCGCGGGCCAAGGCCTTGCAGGCATGGGCCCCGATATAGCCAGCCCCCCCTGTCACAAGAACATGATCCGGCAAAATGCGGTCTCCGCTGAAATAATCTTGGGCAATCGGATAACGCTCCGGGCTGCACAAGGCGAGTGTCTTTGCACCCAAACGAGCCAGAAAAGCGCAGGTTCCCGTGCGCCTGCCACAAAGCGCTGTGCAACACCCTGCGCACTGCGGTCAAACCAACCGCTTACCTTGCGCCCCTAGCCTTCGCCGCCATCCGTCACCCGCACCCCCGCGGACCGAGGAGGCCCCATGTCCGACGACACCCCGATCCTGTCCCTGCCGCTGATCCTGCCCGCGCAGGCGCAAAAGCATGTCACCCACAACGAGGCGCTGCGCCTCCTCGACGTGCTGGTGCAGCTTGCCGTCATTGACCGCAATCGCACCACGCCCCCCGCCGCTCCGGTCGAAGGCGACCGCCACATCATCGCGACCGGCGCGAGCGGCCTTTGGTCCGACCTCGACGGGCAGGTCGCCTGCTATTGGGGCGGCGCGTGGCTTTATCTGATCCCGCAAGATGGCTGGATGGCCCGTGTGGTGACGGAATCCCTGACCGTCGCGTGGCAGGGTGGGGCATGGGTCAATGCCGTGTCCGCCCCGCCGCCGCCCATGACGCTGGGCATCAATGCCACAGCGGATACGACCAACCGTCTCACCGTCTCGGCCGCTGCAACCCTTTTGACGCATGAGGGGGCAGGGCATCAGGTCAAGATCAACAAAGCCTTGCCCACCGATACCGGAAGTCTCTTGTTCCAATCGGGCTGGCAAGGTCGCGCCGAATTGGGCTTGGCGGGCACGGATGCCTTTTCCGTCAAGGTCAGCGCCGATGGCAGCCAGTGGCGCACCGCACTGGCCACCGATCCGGCCAGCGGCAGTGTGTCCCTGCCGTCCCCCCTGCGCCTTGGCGCGCAGGCCACTACCCCGGTCGCCCCGCCCAATGGCACGCTCTGGCTCGATCCGACCGGAGAAGTGCGCGTGGCCAGCAGCGGCACCGTGCAGCGCGTCGGTCTGGCGGATGGCAGCCGCGGCGATGTCACAGTTTCGGCCAACGGCGCGCAATGGACGGTGGCGCCGGGCAGCATCGGCAATGCCAAGCTGGCCCCGATCACTGGCCCCGCGTTGAAAGGGCGCAGCGCTGCCGGGTCAGGTGCAACTGATGATCTGACCCCGGCACAGGCCCGCGCGATGATGGACCTTGCCCCCCTGTCCCACATTGATTTCTGCGAAGTGGCGCGCTTGGGATCGCCGGCCACGATTATCGGCCCCTTTGTGGCGACGGCCATCTTGTCCGGCACCTATTCCACGCCAGTTCCCGCAGCCTCTCTTTTGGGCTTCAACCCCTTTGGCGTGTTCTGCCGATCTTCGGCCAGCGCCAACAGCGGCTATCGGTTTTCCACCAACACCGCTTGCGACTTCTTCGGTGTGGCAACCCGGAAGTTCCGTGCCAAATGCCTGTGGCGCGGCACGACGGGCACCACCGTGCGTCTGGGATACCACAATTGCACCACCTCGGCCGACAGCAACAATGGTGCCTATTTCGAAGTGCTGGGCGACCAGATCACGGCCAAAACCGCCGCAGCCTCAATCCGCACCACCCATCCCACGGCGCTGACCTTGACCTCGAACACAGTTTACACCTTCGATATAGAAGCTGATGCCCCGGCCACCGCCATCCGCTTTCGTGTTTGGGAAAACGCCAATCCGACGGCAGTCCTCGACGTCTCGATCCAGACCAATCTGCCGACCAGCAGCGCCAACGCCTTTGGTGCGGGCGTCATCACCACGAATTCGCAGGTCGTCGCCAGTGACATGATCATCCTTTATGAGATCATCGTCGGCACCACGGCCGGGTTTCGAAGACTTCTGGACTAGGGAACCCGTCCAAGGGCGGTAGTGTTTGACAGCCCGAACCGCCGCGTTCTAAGCAAGGCGGGTATTGGTAAAAAGGGCTTTCGAATGCGGATTGCGATGATCGGAACGGGCTATGTCGGCCTTGTCTCCGGGGTGTGTTTCTCGGACTTCGGTCACGAGGTGATCTGCGTCGACAAAGACCCCGGCAAGATAGACCGTCTGCGCCGGGGCGAAGTGCCGATCTTTGAACCGGGGCTTGAGGCCTTGATGGCCAAGAATGTCGCGGCGGGGCAGCTGTCCTTTACCCTTGATCTAGCCGAGGCGGTGGCGGGGGCGGATGCGATCTTTATCGCGGTCGGCACCCCTACGCGTCGCGGCGATGGCCATGCCGACCTGACCTATGTGATGGCCGCCGCCGAAGAAATCGGCCGCGCGCTGACCGGCTATGCCGTCATCGTCACCAAGTCCACTGTCCCCGTCGGCACCAATCGCAAAGTGGCCGACGCCGTGCGCGCCGCCAACCCGGATGCCGATTTCGACATCGCCTCGAACCCGGAATTCCTGCGCGAAGGGGCGGCGATTGACGATTTCATGCGCCCCGACCGCGTGGTGGTGGGCGTGGAAAGTGAACGGGCCAAGACCGTGATGGCGGGCATCTACCGGCCGCTTTTCCTGCGCGACTTCCCCATCGTCTTTACGGGGCTGGAAAGCGCCGAGATGATCAAATACGCGGCCAATGCCTTTCTGGCGACGAAGATCACCTTCATCAACGAAATCGCGGCGCTGTGCGAAAAGGTCGGGGCCGATATCAAATCGGTGTCCAAGGGCATCGGGCTGGATGGCCGTATCGGCAACAAATTCCTGCATGCCGGGCCGGGCTATGGCGGGTCGTGCTTTCCCAAAGACACCAAGGCCTTGGCCCGCATCGGGCAGGAACATGCCGTGCCGATGCAGATCACCGAAACCGTGATCCGCGTCAATGAAGAGGTCAAACACCGCATGATCGACAAGATCGTGGACCTTTGCGACGGATCGGTGAACCGCAAGACCATTGCCATCCTTGGCGTCACCTTCAAACCCAACACCGACGACATGCGCGACGCGCCGTCGCTGACCATCGTGCCTGCACTGGTGGGCGGCGGCGCCCGCGTGCGCGTCACCGATCCCGAAGGTCGGCGTGAGGGGGAGGCGCTGCTGCCCGGTGTGGACTGGTTCGACAACGCCTATCAGGCGGCGGCAGGGGCGGACCTTCTGGTGATCCTGACCGAATGGAACGAATTCCGCGCGCTGGACCTGTCGCGCCTGTCGCGCACCATGATCACGCCTCGCATGGCCGACCTGCGCAACATCTACGACGCCGAAAGCGCCACCAAGGCGGGGTTTGTGGCCTATGAAGGGGTGGGGCGGTAGCGCTGCCTACAAAAACAAGAAATCCGCCACATCCAGCATCCCCGGCGTGACGCGGTCGAGGACCACGGCCATGCCGCCCCAACTGATCACCGCGGCTTGGCTGCCCTCCAGCCAGATCGACGAGATCGACAGCGAGGCGAGTTTGGCCTGAGGTGTCGGCCCCACCGCGCCGCCCAGTTGGATCATGTCCACCCCGTTGGTGAAATCCATCACGCGGTCGGTATCGCCCCGAACGGGACCGTAGAAGACAAACACATCCCCGCCACCGCCGCCGATCATCACATCCGAGCCGAAGCCGCCGATCATCCAATCGTTGCCCTCGCCGCCCAGCAGCCAATCGGCCCCAGCATCGCCGTGCAGGATGTCGTGCCCGCCATCGCCATAGAGTGCGTCCGCCCCAGCCCCACCATCCAGCCAATCCGCCCCTTCGCCTGCGTAAAGCTGATCCTGCCCATCCCCGCCCAAGAGAAAATCGTTGCCCTCCGCCGTGGCGGTGACGTCGTCGCCTTCTTGCAGGATCACCACATCATCGCCAGCCCCGCCAAAGGCCACGTCATTGCCGGGACCACCCACGATCCAGTCATTCCCCAGCCCACCGTCGATCCAGTCATTGCCAAGATCCCCGGCGAGGTAGTCGTTCCCCCATTCCCCCACCAACGCATCATTGCCCGGCCCGGCGTCCATCGCGTCATGGCCGCTGCCCGCGTTCATGTAGTCATTGCCCTCGCGGCCCCACATGATGTCAAAGGCCCCTTCGCCATACATGACATCGTCGCCCGTGCCGCCATCGAGCGAGTCCTCGTCGTCGCCGCCGATGATGCTGTCGCGCCCTTCGGCCCCGGCAAGGATGTCGCGGCCCGGACCGCCTTCCAGCCAGTCGTCCTCAGTGCCACCCCACAGGCTGTCGGCCCCGGCCTCACCCGACAGGTAATCCCGCCCTGCCCCCCCGGCGAGGTTGTCATTCCCCGCCCCGCCAAACAGCGCGTCATCGCCGTCCTGCCCAAAGATCACGTCATTCCCGGCCCCGGCAATCAGATGATCCGACCCCGCGCCGCCATCCAGACGGTCATCGCCTTCATCCCCCATCAGCGTGTCGGACCCGCCTTCGCCCGCCATATTGTCATCGCCTGTGCCGCCACTCAGCAGATCGGCGTCATCGCCGCCGCCCATCAGATCGGCATCGGCACCGCCGGTCAGGGTGTCGCTGCCTGCACCGCCTTGCAGCAGGTCCGCCCCCACGCCGCCGATCAGGCGGTCATTGCCCTCATCGCCCTGCAAACGGTCATTGCCCGCATCACCGGTCAGCAGATCATCGCCCAAGCCGCCTTGCAGCGTGTCCGTTCCGTCGCCGCCTTCCAAACTGTCGGACTCTGTCCCGCCCGTCAGCAGATCGTCACCCTCACCGCCCGACAGCACATCGGCCCCTGCACCACCCTCCAACCGGTCCGCGCCGCCGTCACCGATCAACGTATCGTTGTCGGCATCCCCCGTCAGGCTGTCCGCCCCGGAACCACCAAACAGCCGGTCCGCACCGATGCCACCGGCCAGCGTGTCAGCGTCATCGCCCCCGGTCAGCACATCATTGCCGTCGCCACCGTCCAGCGTATCGGCCCCGTTGCCGCCGTCGATGCGGTCATTCCCGGTCTCACCGCGCAGAAGGTCCGCCCCCGGACCGCCCACCAGCGTATCCGCCCCGACCCCGCCCGCCAGCACATCCGCCCCCGGCCCGCCCGACAGGCTGTCATTGCCAAGGCCCCCCAGCAGCGTATCGGCCCCATCATCGCCGGACAGGGTATCCGCGCCCTCACCGCCGTCGATGCTGTCATTTCCCGCGCCACCGAACAGCGTGTCCTCCCACACCTCACCCGTCAGGGTATCATCGCCGGGGGGGCCAAGACCGGGCAGCTTTACGCCTGTGACAATGGACACGCCGATCTCATCGGCGGGCACCGGCACGAAAGGCTCTGCCGTGCCGGGATCAAGCGTCACCTGCCCCCCGGCATCGACCAGCGACGCAATCACCTCGGCCACGGTCAGGGGGCGACCTGTCACCAGTTCTAGCGCCTCATCCCAGAACACCAGCACGGCCCCGGTTGCGGTGGGCTGCACCGCCAGTTGCGCCGCGCCGCGAAAGAACGGCCAGCGCGACAGGTCCAGAAGATCCACCCCCGGCGTGAAATCAAGGATCACATCGCGCTGCCCATCCGCGCGCAGGATGAAGGTATCCCGTCCCGCACCACCGGTCAGACGTTCAGACCCAGCGGCGTCAAGGATCAGGTCATCCCCCGCCCCCGACTGCACTGCGCCGCCTGTCGCGGCAGTCAAAAGATCATCCCCTGCCGTCGTCGTTCCCACCGCGCCGAGGCTGGCCAAGGACACCGACAGCACCGTCACCCCGGCCTCACTGGATGAGGTGACGAGCAACTGCACCTCATTGCCCACCCGCACCAGACGCAGCGCCGACACATCGCTCAGCCCAATCTCCAGCGTATCGGCCAGCACATCCAGCACCTGCAACGTGCCATCGGGCAGCAGCGTCAGGAGCGTGACCCCGTCATCCAGACCTGCGGCGACGACAAAGACCCGCTCCCCCACCGCGATGGCATCCAGCGCGGTGACATGGTCAAAGCGGCTGTTCAGCGTGTCGATCACCTGCCCGGTCGCGGTCAGCACCCCGCGACCATCCAGTTGCAGGGCGGTCAGGCTGTTCGATCCGGCAGAGGCAAGAAAAACATGGGTTTTCCCCGCCGCCTCAACCACCGCCATCGCCTGCGGGCTTTGCACCGGGATCGTGGCGCGACCGGGGGCGGTGTAATCCGCGTTCAGGCTGTGGGTCAGCGTCAACCGCCCATCTGCGCCGATGGCAAAGACGGACAGGCCGTTTTCGGGGACTGAGGCTGTCAGCAAGAAATTGCGCCCGCCCGCCTGCGCCGTGGCCATGGCGCTGATCCCGCGCGCATGGGAATCGCCGATGTCCGGCGTGACCGCCACCTGCCGCAGGCTGTTATCGGCCCCCAGCGCATAGACCGTCACGCCCTGCCCCTGTGGGCGGCTGGCGTATAGATAGGTCCCGCCCGAGGTGACCTGCGCCACCACCTCAACCGCCGAACTCCACATCGGCGCTTCGGTCAGCCCGCCCATCACGGACCGC